>JAOZPM010000058.1:0-17488 GCA_029932765.1 Bacteroidales bacterium
CACCTTGAAGGAACAGAGCTTGATATGAGCAAAGATATTGGAGCTGGTCCTTTTGAACTTCCATATCGTTGGAGAGGTTTAACTTGGAAAGTTGATGAAAAAACATACTGCAATGAACGTGCTACGGCAACTCAGCAAGCAGGATTCTCTTTTATTACGCAAATGCGCTCGTGGTTACCTGACGAAATTGGTGGTATTATTTGGTGGGGTGTTGATGACCCTTCTGGAACTGTTTATATGCCATTTTATTCTAGCATGGCTACTGTACCAGAAAACTTTAAAGTTGGAAATGGTTCTATGATGGAGTGGAGTGAGACTTCAGGTTTCTGGATTTTCAATCAAGTAGAAAACTTCGCTTATATGATGTGGAATAGAGTTCACCCAGATATTGTAATTGCTCAAACTAAATTGGAAACTGGTTTTATTGCTGATGTTGCTAAAACTGATGCTGAGGCTAAAAGTATTTTTGAGGCTAAAGGTCGTGATGCTGCAATTAACTATGTTTCTGATTATTCGCATAAAGCTGCTGCAAAAACTTTCAATACTTGGAAAATTCTTTATCAGCAATTATTCATGAAATATATGGATGGTAATATTAAAACTAAAGAAGAAGTAAAAGAAGGTTATAAAATGGCTAATCCTAAGGTTGAACAACCTGGATATGGCGAGGCTTGGTACCGTAAGATAGTTGAAGAAACGGGTACTCAATTCGAAATGAAATAAAATTAGTACTAAGTCTCTAGTAGGTAGTTTGTATTCACAAACTACCTACTGTAGACTGCATACTGCAGACTGAGTTACTGCCTACTTATTTTAAATGCCCCAGAATGAATAATATTCAGAAATATCTTTCAATGGTGAAGTTTTCGCATAGTATATTTGCTATGCCTTTTGCTATTTACGGGTTTTTCTTAGGAATAAAACTTAATGATGTTTCTTTAGATTATAGAGTTTTTATATATATAATCTTTGCAATGATTTTTGCAAGGAATGCTGCAATGGCTTTCAATAGATACCTCGATAGAGATATTGATATGCTTAATGAAAGAACTAAAACACGTGAAGTAGCTTCGGGAATTATTACTCCAAAAAATGCGTTGATGTTTATATTAATAAACTCTATTCTATTTGTAATTACAGCCTATTTAATAAATAATCTAACATTCCTATTATCGCCAATTGCACTAATTGTAGTGCTGGGTTATAGCTATACAAAGAGGTTTACGCCACTTTGCCATTTGGTATTGGGATTAGGCTTGTCACTTGCTCCAATTGGAGCGTATTTATCTGTTACTGGGGAGTTTAATAATATTATTCCAATTATATTTTCTTTTGTAGTTCTTTTATGGACTGCAGGCTTTGATATTATTTACGCATTGCAGGATGAGGAATTTGATAAGGAAAATGGTCTTAAAAGTATCCCTTCATTATTGGGAACAACAAATGCATTAAAGGTTTCAAAAGCTATACATCTGTTAGCAGCGATATTGGTAATTGCCGCAGGCTATTTACTGCCAATAGGGTATTGGTATTGGGTAGGAGCAGGAATATTTATTTATTTATTATATCGTCAGCATACTCTAGTTTCGGTTGATGATCTTACTAGAGTAAACCTAGCATTTTTTACTAGCAATGGAATTGCAAGCCTGATTTTTGCATTATTTGGCATTTTAGGATTATATCTTTAGGGACTATTTTTCTGGCAATATTGAAGTGCTTGCATTTAGTAATTCAACATTTTATCAATTTAGCCAGCCTACCGGAAGGGATGGAGCAGGCAGGTATTTAATAATTTAACACTTTAGCATTTACCCAATGAGAGTTTTTAAGTTTGGAGGAGCATCAGTTAAATCAGCGGAAGCAGTTCGCAATGTTGGTGAAATTATTAGTGGTTATCAAGGAGAGAAGATAGTTGTTGTAATTTCGGCAATGGGGAAAACTACAAATGCTTTGGAGAAAATTCTTATGGCTGATAATAGTAATATAGAGCTGCTAATTTCTGATGTGGAGGTTTTTCATAATGATATTATTAAAAAGCTTTTCCCGGATTCGGAAAGTAAGGTTTATAGAAGAGTAAATACTGTTTATGCAGAAATGCGATCATTTATATCTAATAATGATATGCAAACTAATAAGTCATATGCTCATTTTGTTGGTTTTGGCGAAATTCTTTCCACAATAATTATTAATCAATACCTTAATCTAATTGGAATAAAAAGCATTTGGTGCGATGCTGGTGATTTAATAATTACTGAAAATAAATATGTTGAAGCAAAAGTACAATGGAATAAAAGTATAGCAAAAATAAAGGATAAAATCACTCTACTTTTTAAGGATAATGATATTGTAATATCTCAAGGTTTTATAGCGAAAACAGAATCTGGAGAATGTAGTACACTAGGGCGCGAAGGTTCTGATTATTCTGCAGCAATTTTTGCAAATGCAATCAATTCTGAGGACCTTACTATATGGAAAGATGTGCCAGGTTTGCTAAATGCAGATCCTAAATTCTTTGATAAAACTTATAAGCTTGATTATATTAGCTATCGCGAAACCATAGAACTCGCTTACTATGGTGCTAGTATTATTCACCCTAAAACCATTCAGCCGCTTAAGAAAAAGAGTATTCCACTTTATATAAAATCATTTCTTAATCCTAATGATAAAGGTACTACGGTGCAACAAGAGGCTTTTGCTGATTCTATGATATCGTCGTATATTTTCAAAAAAAATCAAGTAATAGTGTCTATTTCTGCTCGCGATTTTTCTTTTATTGCAGAGGATAGTCTTTCACTTATTTTTAAACAATTAAATAGCTATAATCTTAAAGTAAATTTAATGCAGAACTCTGCAATTAGTTTTTCTATTTGCTTGGATAATAACAAGGAATTAGTGCATAGTTTTATTGCTGATATGCAAAAGATTTTTAAGGTAAGATATAATGAGAATATGGAATTAATTACAATCCAGAATTATAATCAAGATGTGATTGATGAATTAATAGGAAATAGAGAAGTATTTCTAGAACAAAAATCAAGAACTACAGTGCAAATATTAGTTAGATAGAGCAAGTTTTGTTTTGACTCAGGAATGAGATATAACTATATTTGTGCATTAAATAAATAAAATAAATAGGTATGACTACTCAAGAAAAATTTAAGAATGCTATACGTGATGTAAAAGATTTTCCTAAACCAGGAATCTTGTTTAAAGATATTACAACAGCATTGAAGGATGCGGAGGTTTTAAAGGAAATCTCTGATTTGCTATATGAAGAATATAAGGATAAGGGAATTACGCAAGTTGTAGGAATTGAGTCAAGAGGGTTTATTTTGGGAAGTATATTGGCTTATAAACTAGGTGCGGGAATAGTGCTTTTGCGTAAACCAGGCAAATTGCCAGCAGATACTTTTAAAGTAGAGTATGAGCTTGAGTATGGCACCGATAGCATCGAAATTCATAAAGGTGCTTTGAATAGCGATGATGTAGTGCTGCTACACGACGACTTACTTGCAACCGGAGGAAGTGCTTCCGCTGCAATTAATCTTATTAATAAATTTGATGTGAAAGAATTGCATGTTAATTTTTTAATAGAACTTGACTTTTTAAATGGAAAAGAAAGATTATCAAAGGTAGATTCAGTTTATTCGATGGTGCATTATTAACCAGCCTTCGGTACAATTTTGATCTTCTTATTTTAATCGAAAACAAAATTATTCAGTCTGACGAATTCCATGACTGCAGTTATGCAGGCTAATTCCTAATTCCTCAGCGCATATAAGGGTAAAACGCCTCGTCAATGTGTTTTATGTCCTTGCCTTGCGGATGTATTACTATTGATACAATATCAAATCGTGCCTCCATATCGTATGAATGTGTATCTATAAATGCATTTGCTGCTTTAATAAGAAAACCTCGCTGTTTATTAGTAATTGATAATTCTGGTTCCACCAAGTAATTAGCACTTCTAGTTTTTACTTCTACAAAAACGAGAGTATTATTGTCTATGGCTATAATATCTAACTCAAGTTTTCCAAAATGCCAATTACGTTTTAGTATTTTAAATCCCTTTTCTGCCAAAAAATGGGTGGCTATTTCTTCGCCTTGTCTTCCTAAATCATATGATTCGCTCATGTTGCTCCTATTAAAAACTGTTTTATCTGCATGCAGCTTAAGTTTCTATTATTCGTCTTCAATCTTTTCTTTAAGAGATCTAAAGCCATCACCTAAAACTTCGTTTGCATTTACTACTGTTACAAAAGCATTAGGGTCAATTTCCAGAATATGAGACATAAGAATTGTCATCTCACGACGATTAAGTACTGTAAAAATTAAAGTTCTTTCAGAATCATTATATGCCCCTAGGCCGTTAAAATATGTACTGCCACGTTTTAAATCATTTACTATAATATCACCAATTTGCTTATGTTTATCAGAAATTATAAAAAGAGTTTTATCATAACTCATTCCTTCAAGAACAATATCGATAACCTTACCAGTGATAAAAATTATTACCCACGAAATAAGAGGTATCAGTGGGTCTTTAAAAGCTATCCAACTAATAAGAACAATGGCTGAGTCAACATAAATCATTAATTGTCCAAGTGGCATATGGGTATACTTCCCAATTACCATTGCTATAATATCACTTCCTCCAGAAGTTGCTTTTGATTTAAAAACTAAGCCAAGTCCTAGCCCCATAATTACGCCACCATATATTGCTGATAATAACGGTTGATCTGGCACAAATGCTTCATAACCATACATGTATTCCAGAAGAGTTATCCATGCTGGTAATGTTAGCATTCCGGTAATGGTTTTTGCGCCAAATCGTGGACCAAGAATCCATATTCCAAATATTGTAAGTGGAATATCCATCATCAAACCACTAAAGCCAATGGGAAACCCAAAAATATGATGCAGTACAATAGCAATTCCATAAACCCCGCCTGGTGCAAATTTATATGGGCTAATAAATAGAACAAAGCCTACTGCCATTATAAATGTTCCTACAATAATTAAGGAATATGCTTTAAACCACTTAGTGCTAAAGCGTTTCTCATTTGTAATAAAAGCCATTGATTTTATTTATTATTATTTATTTCTTCAGAATTAATATCTATAGTTTCTTCAAAAACTACTTTTGAATTTTGATTTCGATGTTTAAAAGAAGTAAAACTATAGTAGAAAAGAATTATACTAATATAGATATTAATATATCCAATAAATATCATTGGAAACTCTGGCCAAATAAGGATTGTTACTCCAAGTCCTAAAGCAATTATCCCATTTATTAGAATAATGTTGGTATAAGGGATGATGTTTTTTTGTGAAGGTGCCGAAAATAACTGTGTAGCCCCTGTTATTATTAGCCAAACTGCAATAAAATAAATAATAAAATTATATACAATCTCACTTTGAAAAACCATAAATAGACCAACTATTATATTAACTATTGCCTGTGTAAAAAATATGGTTTTACTTTTTGTAGTTATTCCCTTGGAAAAATGAGTGTATCCCATAAAACTAAGGCCTATTATTATCATTATTATTCCTATTGCTAATATAATAGTTGTATAAACTGTATTAGGTACAAGGATAAGTACTAAACCTATAGTTAAAGTAAGTAATGCATTTATTAGCACATTGCTCCACCTGTTTGATGTAATTACTGCTGCTTTATTCGACATAGTATTTTTAGTTTTATGATTAATAATTGTAAATAAATATATAAACTATAAGTTAATTTAGTGTCTATAAGTCTTATAAAATATATGACTTAAAAGAAATTGTAAAATGCAAAGATAAGTAAAGCTTTGATATTAGATAATGATAAAAGTTAAAACTATTTAATAATTATAGAAGAGTATTTAGGACTAGTACTCATTTTTCAGGAATAAATTCTTTCCTTATTATATCTATTTGATTTTTTTTCATAATGTATCAGGGTAAACGCACTTTAAATAACACCATTATGTATCAAATATTGTTAATATAGTTCTAAAAACTATCAAGTTCTTGCTATACGGTAAAAGACAATTTTAAAACAGTCATCGAATTACTCCTGCCGGCCGGATTTCCTTCCGATAGGAATGGCGGGCAGGCAGGTGTAATTCGATGATAAATACGCATCTTAAATTTACATATATAGCTGTATATTACGATAATAAAAGATACATAGTGGTTTGGTGACAATTAATATGTGTTTGCCTTGCATAATGTATAATCTTATACTCATTGCTAATTATTTTTTATTATTTTTGCAAAGTTTTATTAATTTAAGACTAAATGTAATATAACATAATTTAAACATGAAGAACTTCTTACTATTTTTTTTTATAGCTTTTACAGTGCCTTTATCTGCTCAAATAGGCGGGCTATCAGCATCTAAAATATCATCATTTTGTACAACAGTTGTTGGACATAATGCAATTGAATTTGAACCTAGTTTTACATCTACAGTATCTAGAAAGGCATGGGATTCAAATTCAGATATGTATAATTTGTATTCAACATCCGATAGCATGAGCCATTTGTCTGCAATGAATTTTAGATTTACTTATGGCCTATGGGATAAACTTGAAATTGGTTTATCGGTGTCAAGTATTATGTCTGCTGCTAGTATTGGCGCAAGATACATTATTGTTACAAACGACAAGTTTGGCATTGCAGCCATAGCGGGCTTAAATATGCCAATGGGAAATCAAACCGTTGATAAATCTTTAAGAAATACTTCGAATATGTATAAGGCAGGTTTGGGGCTTGTAACAACATACAATTTTAGCGATAATCTGTCCATTGATTTTACAGGGCAATATTCGTATTTTCTTCGCGAAACTGATGATAATAATAAGGGTGGTGTATACTTAAATAGTGATATTGGATACTATGTTCTCAACAAAAAACTTCAACTGATTACAGGTGTTGGTTTCTATAATATTAGAAATGATATTGGTAATCATCAAATATTAACTATGTATCCCGGGCTTGAAATTTCTCCAGGTGGCGATTTTCTTATTATAATGTCAGTGCCGTTTGATGTGTATGGGCGCAATGAAGCTAAGAATGTTGGATTTCTTTTTGCATTGACACTAACATTCAATTAATGCCATTTCTTAATTCCTGCTTCAATCTTAATTTCTATATGATCATCCTCTGATGGAATAGGGCATGAGTATTTATGATTATATGCGCAGTATGGATTATATGCTTTATTGAAATCAATAACTAGTCTTTCACCTTCTCTAGGAATCCTTAAATCAATATATCTTCCTCCTGCATAGCTTGTTATGCCGCTTGTATTATCTGTAAAAAGTAAGAATAAATAATCTTTATACTTGTCTTGTTTTACTAATTCAGTATTCTGATAAATATTGATTTCTACCTTCTCTCCCTTTATTTTAAATTTTGCTATTCCGTAAACTACATATGTTGGTCGGCGGTCGGTAGTGGTTTTCATTCCAAATTCCTTTGGCGTTGTATTTAATACTAGCTCGGCTTCAATATTATAATCTTTATTAATATTATAGAAATCTAAACTAGTAAATTCTGCTAGGTCAGCTTCTGTTAAAGGGCTAGTTTTTGCATCTTTAAACTCGGTATTCATTTCTTTCTGGAATTCTTCAATAGTCTTTTTGTAATCACCAGTAGAACTTGCTGTTATTAGTGTAATTATAATTATTAAAAATGATTTCATTATCTTATGTTTGAGATTTAATACTGATTTTTATTTCTTAGTTTTTGCGTAATATTTGCAAATATCTGTAATTCCACATTTATCACATTTTGGCTTTCGTGCTAGGCAAATATATCTACCATGTAGGATTAACCAATGGTGTGCAGTGGGAATTATTTCATCAGGAAAGTATTTTACTAATTGCTTTTCTGAGTCTAGAGGATTTTTTGCATTAGTGGTAAGCCCAATTCTTTCCGAAACTCTAAATACATGAGTATCTACAGCTAATGCGGGTTTATTGAAAACTACAGAAGCAATTACATTTGCAGTCTTACGACCAACGCCTGGTAATTTTTGCAATTCATCTACATCACTTGGAAAAACTCCATCGAACTCCGATAACAGAGTCTTTGCCATTCCCACAAGGTTTTTTGCCTTATTATTTGGATACGAACAGCTTTTTATATACTCAAAAACATCACTAATCTCAGCTTCTGCTAGTTTATTTGCATCAGGAAAAGCTTTGTAAAAATCAGGAGTTAGGGTATTTACTCTTTTGTCGGTACATTGTGCCGACAGTATTACTGCTACCATTAATTCATAGGTGCTGCTATAATCTAATTCTGTTTCTGCAACGGGTTGAGTTGTAGAGAAATAATCTATGAATCTTGCAAATCTCTCTTTTTTTATCATAAATATTGTGGTGTTTATACTATAATATCCAATATGCTAAACCTAAAGTAATGGTAAGGCCAACTGCATATCCTATAATAATTTCTGGCCAATTATGTGCTTTAAGGTATTTTCGGGAAGCAATCACAATTATACTTAGTAATAAACTAACTAATAGGGGAATTAAAATATCCAAATAATATGTTTGCATTAAT
Organism: Bacteroidales bacterium; assembly: GCA_029932765.1. Taxonomy (GTDB): domain Bacteria; phylum Bacteroidota; class Bacteroidia; order Bacteroidales; family UBA1556; genus UBA6267. Next base: position 8,563 of record JAOZPM010000058.1, read on the forward strand.
ACAAATAAAATAGCATTAAGGCTCCCCATTCCGGCAGAATGAGCACTTACTTTTATCTGCGTATTTAGTATAAGTAGTGTTATTATTATTACTGTAGGTATTGCCATTAGTAGTGGAATAAGTATTGGGAAAATATCAATACTATAAAATAGATAAGTAATTATTCCATAATGAATTATAGTGTATATATAAGGTGTAGTTCTTTCGTTTCGGTTTTGCATTTCGAAGGATGATATTATGCCTTTTTTTTTGAAATATACCATACTTGCTAGAGGAAGCATTACTGTGGCTAAGCCAACTATTATCAAAATATAAAACTGCAATGAACTACCTATAGTTTGCACCTCAAATATTGGCAATACAAAAGCAAAAAGCATTATGTAAAACGGTAAAAATAGTGGGTGAAATGATAGCGAAAAACTTTCAGCTAGGTTCTTTTTCATTTTATTGATTATAGATATTGATAATATGCAAATATACAAATTTAAAGTAGTAGCTAGCGCTTCCACTTATTATTAAGAACTAATATTTCGCAAAGTTCAAAAACTATAACTCCTTTCTTAATCGAGCTACAGGTATATCTAGCTGTTCTCTATATTTTGCAATGGTTCTACGTGCAATATTATAACCTTTTTCTTTTAAAAGAGTTGCAAGCTTTTCATCGGTAAGTGGCTTTTGTTTATTTTCATTATCAACCGAGTCTTGAAGTATTTTCTTAATCTCTCTTGTGGAAACTTCCTCACCACTTTGAGTTTGCATTCCTTCCGAAAAGAATGACTTTAGCTTAAAAGTTCCAAAAGGCGTTTGAATATATTTACTGTTCACCACTCTTGATATTGTTGATATATCTAGATTTACAATTTCTGCAATATCTTTCAATATCATTGGTCTAAGCTTGGTTTCGTCACCACTAAGAAAATACTCATATTGATACTCCAATATGGTTTGCATGGTTCCCTGCAAGGTGTTCTGACGTTGTTTTATCGCATCGATAAACCATTTTGCAGAGTCAATTTTCTGTCGTACATAGGTAATAGCTTCTTTCATTTGCTTATTACCTTTTCCTTTTTGCTCAGAATAAGCTTCAAGCATATTTTTATATGTTCTCGAAATCCTTAACTCAGGAGCATTTCTCCCATTTATGGTAAGAATTAATTTTCCATCTTCGTTTGCCAATAGAAAATCGGGAACAATATGCTCCTTTATTCCTGAAGACTCACTAAGGCTGTTACCTGGTTTGGGGTTCAGTTTAATTATTTCACTAATAGCATCCTTTAAATCTTCATCGGTAATATTTAGCCTTTTTGTAATATTAGAATAATGCTTTTTAGTAAATGCATCAAAAAACCTTTCCATTATTGTAATGGCAAGATTAACGGAGTTAGTCTTCTCTTTTTGCTCTAGCTGTAGTAGTAAACACTCTTGAAGGCTACGTGCACAAACACCAATTGGTTCAAATTTTTGAATCATTGAAATAAGTTGTTCTATAACTTCTTCATTGGTTTCAATACCTTGAGTAAATGCTAAATCATCCACAATAGCAATAGACTCTCTTCGTAAATATCCTGAGTCGTCGAGGTTGCCGATAATGAAATTCGATATTTGAAATTCTTCTTCGGTAAGAATACGCATTGCTAATTGGTTTCTTAGCAAATCTTGAAAGCTGCTTCCCGAAATAAATGGAGTTTGATACTCTTCATCATCTTTACTTTGGTTATTAGATTCGTATTTGTAATCAGGAACGTCGTCGGGGTCGATATAATCATCTAAATCAAACTCATCATCGTTAGAAGTGTCATCCTGTTCATCTTGCTCGTCATCATTATTTTGGTCAAATTCCTCTTCTTCTTCACCTTCTTCCAATGCAACATTTTCTTCCACTTCCTGCTTTATTCGCTGCTCCAATGCAATTGTAGGAACCTGCAATAGTTTCATCAATTGTATTTGCTGCGGCGAAAGTTTCTGCTGAAGCTTAAGTTGTAAATGTTGTTTGAGCATACTTATCTAGTTTTGATTTTACTTGCAGCAAAGTTATAGTTTTTTTTTCAATTATAGTTTTTATTTTTATTTTTTTTAATTTTTGGCAATGTTTTTGTTATAAGCGGCAAGGTAGTTATGATTAGAACATTAAGGATTTTTAAGTCAGGCTGCTTACTCAATTAAATATATATTTAAATCTTTTTTTATGAAAACTTATTTAAAATTGTTATTGGTAATTGCGCTTGGTGTTAGCAATATAACGGAATCCTACTCGCAAGAAACGGTTATAGAATCAAAAATTATAGACGTAACGGTATTTCAACAAGGAGCCCAAATATATCGAAAATCGAATACAAGCATTAAAAAAGGACATCAAATAATTAGACTTAGCAATTTGAGTAATAATATTGATGTTTCTAGTATTCAAGTTAATGGTAAAGGTAAGTTTACTATTATGTCGGTTACTCATCAAATTAACTACCTAAAACAAATTGATAGAAATAAACGAATTATTGTTTTAATTGACAGTATTGCCATGCTAAAGGATAAAATATCTCAAAAAGATCAAATTATTAGAGCTTTTCAAGAGGAAATAAATCTACTAAAGGCCAATCAATCATTGAAAGCAAATGGTGCAAATCTTAAAGTTGCAGAAATAAAAATGGCGGCAGATTTTTATAGAGCACGCTTTAGAGAGATTTATTATGAAGAGGGCGAATTAAAGAAGCAGCAAGTAAAACTGCAATCCGAAATGACGAAAATTCAACAGACATTAAACGTGATACAACGAAATAGAGCTCCAAAAGGTGTTGGTGAAATCCTTGTTGAAATAGAATCACAATTAGCTTCAAAAATTATTATTAACTTTAATTATTTAGTGTCAAATGCAGGTTGGATTCCTCAATACGATATCAGAGCAATAGATATTAAAAGCGATATAGAACTTCATTATAGAGCAAACATATATCAAAATACGGGTGTTGATTGGAATAATATTAAGCTTACAGTTTCAACAGGAAATCCACGTCAAAATGGTATAATGCCAGTAATTAGGCCTTGGTACTTAAGTATTAGAAATCCAAATGCTTACATAATGGGAGTGTCAATTAGTGAAGACGAAGCGTATGATACTGAAAGTGTAGCAGTAAGGTCTAAAAGTAAGGCTCTAAAATCAAATGTATTAAACTCAGCAAACTTTACAACAGTGAAAACAGGACAAACTAATACCAAGTTTGAAATTAGTTTGCCTTATAGTATTCCTTCTACAAATAAGAAAGTTAGCGTAAAAATTCAGAAATGGTTATTGCCTGCTGATTACAGATATTACTGTGCCCCGCGTATGTCGGAAGATGTATTTCTACAAGCAAGAATTGCAGGTTGGGAAGAGCTAAACTTATTGGCAGGAAATGTGAATATCTTTTTTGATGGTACCTATGTAAGTAAGTCATATATCAATCCTATGGCGGTTTCGGATACTCTAGATATTTCTCTTGGAGTTGATAAAAATATTATTGTTAAACGAACTAAAGTGAAAGATAGTTCTTCTAAATCTATAATGGGTAAAAATAAGAAGATGAATGTTGCATGGAATATTGTTGTGAGAAATAATAAAACTCAGGAAATAAATTTATTTCTTCAAGACCAGATACCATTATCGTACCAAGAGGATGTGTTCATTAAATTGAATGAGAAATCTGATGCAGATTATAACGAAAAAACTGGTTATTTGGGTTGGAAATTGGAGTTGCCAGCTCGTAACAAGAAAGTAATTAAATATGATTATCAAATAAAATACCCTAAAGATCTTTCTATAAGTGGTGTTTGGTAAAATGATATTTTGTTAATTAGTTTAAATTGTGTTTAAAGGGTGTAGTATTTACTGCACCTTTTTTTTATCGTAATAAATTAAGTATAGATTATAAATTAACATATAATCTAGTCCATTGAAATTAGCTGCATCATTATTATATCTGTCGCCTCGCGATTCGGGTTGTGTGGTTCTTCTACTAACCGACCAGTTTTGATGCTCCAAATTGCTATCTTTATAATTATAAGGGCCATTTGCTGGAGCTTGGCTTAAAAAATCCTTATACCAATTAGCTTTGCCATCAAGCAAATCTGTTTTTTGTGAGTATAATGCAGCATGTAATAAAGGCTCCCATTCGTAGTTGCCTCCATTTTTATAGTCTTTAAAACTATATTTGAAAAGCTTAGCCTGTGTTTTGTTGTTAAACTGATTCGAGATTGCAGCCAAAGTTAACACCATATGTCCTTGATTTTGTTTTATTACGGGGCTTATTACTGCTCTAAGCAAACCGTTTTCTAATGATGCAAACAGTCTGTTGCATCGCCCATAGATGTTACCCCCATTAGTGTATTCTTCGTAAATATTATTATAAGCTTTTGCCTGAAAATGGAAAGCATTATAACCTCTTTTTACTCTTTTGTTTGTAACAGGATTTATTATTGGCCATCCTATAATACTTTTATTTGAACTTAAATATTCAAGTATCAATATGGTAATATGCTTTGCTGCTAGATTTAAACTAGTAATACCTGAGCTATAATTAATTATTGCAGTCTCTGATTCAGACTTATACACTAAGTCCTCTGGAATATATTTGTCAATAAGTTTGAGTCCCATTAGTAAGAAAATAACCTGATCTTTCGACATTTCATTATTTAAACTATAACCTACATCGGAATCTATATCTGTAAGGTCGCTATTAAAATTATTAACCTTTTGTATTTGTGTGTTTGAATTAAGCTTTTTGTATTCTGCTACAGTAATATTATTAATGTCATCTCTTACAAAAAATCCATTTAGTTGAGCTAAACTATCACCTTTGCTATAGAAAGTTTCTGCCTTATAATCAAGTCTGTATAATGCACTAATAGCATAATAAAGCTCTTTTGTTGTATTATCAGTATTTTCTCCTTTTAGCGATAGCAAATGATATTCAGTAGCCAATACTCCTAAATAGTGCCCCAATGATATGGTTGCATCTGCCCACTTTATTTTATGATTGCTTATTTGTCTTTCGGATGCAGGAAGGCTGTTCCCATTGCTAATGCCAATCTTCAATATATAATTATTTACCAAATTACTGCGATAGTTTTTATATTTAATGCTAAGATCATTAGTATTTGTTTGTGCAAATAAGAGCGAACTTAGTATTATATAAGCAATGGTTAATAAAAATTTCTTTGTTGATTTCAAGTATTGTAGTATTTATTTATAATGCAATAATAGATAAAAAAGTAATAGTACAATTATCTAAATCTAATTATTACAAGCTTAGATCATAGTGCATTTATACTTATGTCTTAGATGAAGTATTTTTCTGTTTGCCTTGCTGATAAGTAGCTTTAGCCCTAATTATGTTTTAGTATAGGTAGTTTTATATTCATTTTATTAGTATTTTTGTATAATTATACATCATTATATGCGAAAAATCATTAGTTTTTTTATAGTTTTTGTAATGTTCATAACCATTGCAAAAGCCGAGAGTTTTGAAGTTAGAAACTTTACCAACTTTAGTTCTGTTTATCTTTTTGGAAACCTTAGTGTTCGCCTAGTAAAGAGCGATTCTACTTATGCGGTTATTAAAGGAGATAGTGCGGCTTTTTCTAAAGTAACTACTAAAATTAATAACGAAGAGCTTATAGTTAAGTATAATAAAATAGGAAGTAGTAAGACTATTACTATTGTAATTTTTTATAAAACTATAAATGAGATAATAGGTAAAGCAGGAGTGACAATTGTTGCTAATCAAGCTATGGAATCTCAAGATCTAAAAATAAATCTTAGTAATGGAAGTGAAGCTGACCTTGAAATAAATACTACTAATATGAAAAGTAGAGTTAATCAAGGAAGTATACTTAATATAAAGGGTAGCGTGGAGCAATTAGAATTGTCATCAACTACTGGCGCTGTTTTCAACGGAAAAAAATTGAATGTTAAGAATGCTAATTTAAGAGTAGCCACAGGTGGCGATATAACTTTAACACTAAGTGGTGATGTTGAGGCAACAGCTCATACTGGTGGTAGTATCAGCTATTTTGGAACGCCAAAATCAATTTCTCAAAGTACATCCACTGGTGGAGAAGTAACTCAAAAAAAGTAAATATGGATAAGAAATATATATTGGCAATAGACCAAGGAACATCGAGTGCAAGAGCAATTATTTATGACAAAAAAGCAAACTCAAAAGGAGTTTCTCAGCTTGGTTTCAGTCAGTTTTATCCAAAGCAAAATTGGGTAGAACAAGATACTGAAGAGATTTTTGATGTTCAGGTAAAAACAATAAATAATCTTTTAGCATCATCTGGTGTAAAGGCAGAGGAAATTGCGGCTGTAGGTATAACAAATCAAAGAGAAACCACTATTGTTTGGGATAAAAAGACTGGTAAAGCCATTTATCCGGCTATTGTATGGCAAGATAAACGTACCGAAAAGCAATGCATCCGAATGCGAAAAGAATATAGCGATATTGTAAGAGCTAAAACAGGTTTGGTAATTGACTCATACTTTTCGGCAACAAAAATAAACTGGATACTCGATAATGTTGAGGGTGCTAGAGAAAGAGCCGAAAATGGTGAACTTGCTTTTGGTACTGTTGATACTTGGTTGGTGTATAAATTTACAAATAAGAAAGATTTTATTACCGATTATTCCAATGCTTCTCGTACTTTATTATTTAATATAAATACAATGAAGTGGGACGATGAGCTTTTAGAGATTTTTAATATTCCTAAATCTATGCTTCCAAAAGTAGTTGATAATGGAGGAAATTTAGCAACAATAGATTCGTCCTTTTTTGGCACTGAACTTATAATCGCTTCTTTACTTGGCGATCAGCAAGCTTCTTTATTTGGGCATACTTGTTTTTCAAAAGGATCCATAAAAAGTACTTTTGGTACAGGTAGTTTTATGCTTATGAATACTGGTGATAAGCCTATTTATTCTAAAAACGGGCTGCTAACTACTATTGCATGGCGTTTGAAAGGAAAAACTACTTATGCTCTTGAAGGAAATATTTTTATTGCGGGAGCTGTAATTAAATGGTTACGCGATCAATTGCAGATTATTAATTCTGCCGACGAAAGCGAATACTTAGCTTTCTCAGTGCCTGATTCGGGTGGCGTAAAAGTAATTCCTGCACTTGCTGGTTTGGGTGCCCCATATTGGAATAATGATGTGCAAGGTGCCATATTAGGACTAACTTTAGGAACAAAGAAAGAACATATTGTTAGAGCAACACTTGAGGCTTTGGCGTATCGTACTAAAGATATGCTTGATTTGATGGAAGCAGACTCTGGATTAAAAATAAACCAACTAGCAGTAGATGGTGGTGCTTCGGCAAATAGTTTCTTAATGCAATACGTTGCTGATGTTCTAAATATTGAAGTTAATAGACCTAAAAATCATGAGTCGACATCGCTAGGTGCAGCATATATGGCTGGTATTAGTGTGGGCTTTTGGAACGGAAAAGATATAAGAGCTGTTCATAAATTGAATAGGAAATTTAAAGTTTCTAAAGATGCTAAGAAAGTTGCTGAGCAATATGAAAGTTGGACAGTTGTTGTTAAACAAATGATTGAAAGTGCAAGTTCTAATTAATAGAAGAAGTTTTATTGGTTCATAATTATTTTCATTTTAAAAAAAGAAAATATAACTATTATAGCGCTGATTAAACTATAGTTAAAAATTAATACTAAATTTTATGAATGAAAAACGAAATCCTTGGTGGCCATTATTTATTACAAATTTCTTAAGTGTATTTAATGACAACCTAATTAAATGGTTAGTGATATTTGTTGGTGTTAGCTGGGTTGCTAAAGATGATAAATCTACTGTAATCTCAGTTGCTTCGGCAATGTTGGTAATTCCTTTTATACTTTTTTCACCTTATGCAGGTAAGCTATCAAAAATATTTAAGAAAAGAAGAATAATGATTGTTGGCAAAATTGCCGAAATACCAATTATGCTAATAGCTATCACAGGTTTTTATTTTGAGAATCTTTATGTTGTAATGACTGCAGTATTACTAATGGGCTTTCAGAGTGCGTTATTCTCTCCAGCAAAATATGGCTTAATTCGCGATATTAGAGGCGAAGATGGAATATCTTTCGGCACCGGAATGATGGAAATGCTAACATTTGTTGGTGTGCTATTGGGTACTGTACTTGCTGGTGTTATGGCTGATTACTATAAGATGGAGTGGCTAATGCCAACATTGCTTACGGTATCAGTTTTGGGATGGATAGCGGCAGTATTAATAAAAGCCAATGAAAGCCCTGTTATGCAAACAAAACAACATGCTTTAAATTTTGTAAGCTTTATCTCTAAGCAATATCGATTATCAAAGAATTACCCTGGAGTAAATTATGCAGTATTTGGACTTTCTATGTTTTGGTTAATTGGCTCTATGATTCAAATGAATATAGCTATTCATAGCTCTGAGGTGTTAAATGAATCTGATACAATAACAGGAATTACAATGTCTGCTGCTGCAATAGGCATTGCTATGGGTGCTATACTCACAGGTTGGCTGTCGGGCAAAAGAGTTCATTTGGGATATGTGTTTATTGGTTCCATTGGTTTGGGAATAAGTATGTTGCTCACCATTTGGATTAATCCAGGCACCTATGGGTTTATGTTTATGATTTTTCTAACAGCTTTCTTTGCTGGTTTCTATAAAGTTCCTTTAAATGCATTTATCCAAGATAAGGTAAAAGGCAGATTGCTAGGCGATACCCTAGGCTATCTTAATATTATGGTTTTTGTTTTTATTTTAGTATCAGCAGGTCTGTTTGAATTTATGAATCAACTTACAGGAAATAACTCCTATATAGTTTTTGGTTTTATAGCAGTATCATCACTATTTGTTGGAGTATATTTCTGGTTCAAAGTAGATGGCGTAAAAAGTGATTTCCTTAAAAT
>JAOZPM010000174.1:0-4892 GCA_029932765.1 Bacteroidales bacterium
CCAAAGAAAAGAACTTTAAAAAATTCTTTTATGCAACAGATAGTTTCTGTTTTTGCAAAGAACCCTCATACATCGTATAATTATAAACAAGTGGGGCGAATGCTTGGCATTGGTGATAAGGCTGGGCGAAGGCTTATTGACGAAATGTTGGTAAAGATGTTGAAAGATGGCATTATTGATAGTAAGCAAAAAGGAAAGTATAAACTTAAAGAGGAATATATAACTGACTTTACTCAAACTAAGATGGTTGAGGGAGTGGTTGATATGAAAAAAACTGGCAAGGCTTATATTATTTGTAAAGAGTTGGATGAAGATGTATTTGTGAGTTCTAATAATACCAACCATGCTTTTCATGGCGATAGGGTATCTGTGAGCTTATTCCCAAAGCGTGGTGGAAGAAAGGTTGAAGGACAGGTTATCGAAATTCTTGAAAGAAAGAAAACGCAGTTTGTTGGTGTTATAGAAATATCCAATAAGTATGCATTTGTTATTCCTGATAAGGAAAATATGCCCTTTGATTTCTTTGTGCCATTGGATAAATTAAATAAAGCCAAAAATGGAGAAAAAGTACTTGTGAATTTTGTGGATTGGCCCATGCGTTCCAGAAATCCTTTTGGTGAAATTGCAAAAGTGCTTGGTAAGCCTGGAAATAATAATGTGGAAATGCTATCCATAGTTGCTGATAATGATTTTGCACTTTCTTTTTCTAAAATAGTGGAGCAGGAAGCAGCTAAAATTGATAATAAGGTTAGCAAATCAGAAATAAAGAATCGTCGCGATTGTAGAGATATATTTACTTGCACAATTGATCCTCATGATGCTAAAGATTTTGACGATGCACTTTCGCTTCGTAAATTAGAGAATGGAAATTGGGAAGTAGGAATTCATATAGCTGATGTTACTCATTATGTAACTCCAGGCTCGGCTTTGGATAGAGAAGCATACGAACGTGGTACTTCTATTTACTTAGTGGATAGAACTATACCTATGTTGCCCGAAAAATTATCGAATCTAGTTTGTAGCCTTCGTCCAAATGAAGAAAAACTTACTTTCTCTGCTATTTTCGAACTTGATGAAGAGTCCGAAATTCAAAATCAATGGTTTGGTCGTACTGTAACACTTTCGGATAGAAGATATACTTATGCCGAAGCACAAGATGTGATTGAAGGTGGTGATGATAAATATAAGAGTGAGATTATGCAACTTCATGAGTTGTCGTCAAAATTAAGAGCACGACGATTTAAGAATGGTAGTATAAATTTTAAATCGGAGGAGGTGAAATTTGACCTTGATGAAGATGGGCATCCAATAGGGGCACATCTCAAAATTCAGAAAGAGGCAAATTGGCTTGTTGAGGATTTTATGTTGCTAGCAAACAGAAAAGTTGCGGAGCATGTTGGCATGAAGAAAAGTGGAAATAAGCAGAAGGCTAAAACATTTGTTTATAGAATTCATGATGAACCTAATAATGAAAAGATTAGTCAGTTTGCAGAGTTTGTTAAGAAACTAGGTTATAAAGTAAGTATGAATTCAAGACGTAGCTTGGTGCAATCAATGAATAAGCTTTTTGAAGATATTAAAGGAAAAGGGGAGGAGCGAATGATAGAAACAATATCGGTGCGTACAATGGCTAAGGCCGTTTATTCTACCGAAAATATTGGTCATTATGGCTTGGCTTTTAAGTATTATACTCACTTTACTTCGCCAATACGTCGCTATCCCGATATGATGGTACATAGGCTGTTGCAACGATATTTGGATAATGAATCTTCGGTAAATGAGGACGAATATGAAGAGTATTGCGAGCATACTTCTGAAATGGAGCGTAAAGCTGCAACTGCTGAGCGCGAGTCTATAAAGTATAAGCAGATTGAGTATATGTTGGATAAGGTTGGTGAGCAATTTACTGGTAAAATATCTGGTGTAAGCAAATGGGGATTATTTGTAGAAATTACAGAAGTGAAAAGCGAAGGATTAATTCCTCTGCAAAGTATGAAGGATGATTTTTACTACCTCGATGAGGATAATTACCGCATTGTAGGCCGCCGTTATAAAAATGAATACTCTCTTGGCGATGCCATAGAAGTTGTTGTGGAAAAAGTTGATATGCTCAAACGACAAATGGACCTTAGGGTTATTGAGGAATAATAATAGTGAAGGGAGAAAGGTGAAGTGATTTAAGAATAAAATAATAAACAACTTCACCCTTCACCCTTCACCTTTCACTCTTCCCCCTTAAACTCTCTTCCCATTACCTCCAAAAATTCCCCATGTAATTTCCCATTAAATGCCAATATCTCTTTGCCAAAAATGTGATTGTTTCCACCGCTGAAATCTGATACTTTACCACCAGCACGTTCCACAATAAAACTTCCTGCGGCTACATCCCAAGGGCGAAGTCCATATTCAAAAAAGCCATCCATTCGTCCACAAGCTACATAAGCTAGGTCAATGGCAGCAGAGCCCAAACGGCGAACACCACGAGTGTTTTTCAGGCAGTAAGTAAATACCTTCATATAATTATCGAGCTTCGAATAATCATAATAAGGAAAACCTGTTGCTAATAATGCATTATCCAAATCTCTAGTTTGCGAAACATCAATTGGTTGGTCATTGAGGAAAGCTGGGCTATGCTCATAAGCGTAGAAAACTTCGTCAAGATTTGGCTCATAAATTACGCCAACAACTATTTCATCATCGCGCTTTAATGCTATGGAAATACAGAATGGCGCTAAACCATGAATAAAATTTGTTGTTCCATCCAAAGGATCTACAATCCAATTGAAAGTGTCAGATTTCTTATCAATAGTGCCTTCTTCGGTAATAAAACCCGCTGGAGGAAATATCTTTGAAAGCCCTTCTACTATGTATTTTTCGGCAGTTTTGTCAACATAGGTAACATAGTCATGTGTTCCTTTTGTTTCAATATCTTTGGAAGTTACTTTTCCGCTTTCTTCCATCAAAAATTCACCAACTTGCTTGCTTAGCTCAACTACATTTAAGCATATATCATCAAAATTTCCTTGCATATCTATTTATTTTTATAACTGCCAAAATTAAGTAAATATTAGGTTTAGTGCTAGGTAAAGAAATATAATTTGAAATTAGTTTCAATTAATTGCTGTTAGCGTAGTAACATTCTTGTTGTTTATAGCGTCTTGCTTTTGAAATTGTGATTATGAAAAGTGGCCTCTTATTTATTAATCGAGAATCTTTATTAACCAAAGTTCAAAATTATAACGAACTTAAAAACTTACGATTATGAAAAAAATAGCCTTTTATTTAAAGAAAAAAACTGTTCTCCTTTTAGTTTTAGTTGTATCCTTAATATCATTTACAGCTTGTGAAAAAGTAGACGAAAGTGCAGATGAAATTAGTAATAATAATACTACATTGAACAGCAAAACTGAGATGATAGTAGTAGATAATGAGCAATGGATAGAGAAAAATGGTAAAATGGAAGCTTGTTTGAAATCTGTATTTTTCAATAGTAATGATGAATATGATTATGTGATGGTGTATTCCAAAGTAATAGATGAGTCGAAAAATGACCGTAATTATGAATGGGAAGAAATGCCAAATAGTGAATACACATTTAGTATAGTTGATTATAATATTATTGTTCAGAAAAACGATACGCAAAAAGAAAGAGCAACTTTTTTAGTTGAAGTAAAATTTAAAAAGTAGCTTAAAGAAAACTAGTAGTTTAATGTATTAGTTAATTCTGTGTTTATAAAGACGTTGACGCCTGTTAACGTCTTTTTTGTTTCTATATGTATATTGCTTTGATACTAACTTGCATTTCTGCCAAAATAAACTATCTTTGTTTTCTTTTAAAAATAATACATAAAATAATAACAATATGAATTTCAAATCTTTAATGCTTGTAGGTTTAATAATATTTGCTTTTGCTACACAGCAAAGTAAAGCCTGCACAAACTACTTAGTAACAAAAGGTGCTAGTGTAGATGGTTCTACAATGATAAGTTATAGCGCAGACTCACATGTTCTTTATGGTGAATTATACCATTGGGCAGCTCAAAAATGGCCTGCAGGAACTATGATGGATGTATACGAATGGGATACAGGAAAGAAACTTGGACAGATTCCTCAGGCTTCTGAAACATATAATGTTGTTGGAAATTCTAATGAACATCAAGTAAGTATTGGCGAAACTACCTATGGTGGACGTAAAGAATTACATAAGCAAGATGGTGCTATTATGGATTATGGTAGCATGATTTATCTTGCTTTACAGCGTTCAAAAACAGCTCGCGAGGCTATAAAAGTAATGACGGATTTGGTAGCAGACTACGGTTATTATAGCCATGGTGAGTCTTTTTCTATTGCTGATAAAAATGAAGTATGGATTATGGAGCTTATTGGTAAAGGTCAAGGCGAAAAAGGTGCTGTTTGGGTAGCTGTTCGTATTCCTGAAGGATATGTTTCGGGACATGCAAACCAAGCTCGCATTACTACTTTTGATTATCAAAAGAAGAATAAATGGGATAAGGAAGATGCAATGTTTTTCAATAGCAAGGATGTGATTTCTTTTGCTGAGAAAAAGGGTTGGTTTATGGGAAATAAGAAAGACTTTAGCTTTAGCGATACATATGCACCAGTTGATTTTGGTGGAGCTCGCTTTTGCGAAATGCGAGTTTATTCTATGTTTCATAAAGTGAATAAAGAAATAGAAAATAATGTTGCATATTGGGAATATGTAAAAGGTAATGTTCAGCATAGTGGAGAAAATAATTATGCTAGCAATCGTATGCCTTTATATGTAAAGCCTGATCATAAAGTGTCGTTACATGATATGATGATGTTTATGAGAGATCACCTTGAAGGAACAGAGCTTGATATGAGCAAAGATATTGGAGCTGGTCCTTTTG
>JAOZPM010000175.1:0-4831 GCA_029932765.1 Bacteroidales bacterium
ATCAGCTCCACAGCGAATTGCTGCTTCGGCCATAGCCTCGTTACCTTTCATTAATCTTAATTCTTTCATATCTAATTGTAGATTCTTTATTAAAATAATTAAACTTTAACCCTGTATACAGTTATTACACCGTCAGGGCAAACAAGAGCACAGCTTGTACAGCCTATACATTCCTCTCGGACTTGCTCCATGAAATGGTAGCCCTTACTGTTTACTAACTTCGACATCTCAATTACGTTTGTAGGACATACTGGTATACAGACCTCACAGCCTTTACATTTTTCAGTATCCACTACAATTTTTCCTTTCATTGCCATATTCTATATGTTTTTAAAATTGTATTAATTTATATTAATCATCAATTACTTTTATAATTGACTACTTATTGTTCTCGTTAAATGCTTTGAGGCGATTCTCTAAATCACCAAATTGTGTTTCTTTTACCAATGATACACAAGCTCTGATTCCTTCAGTTCTATCACTTCCTGTTATTGCTAATGATATTGCACTAATCCCATAATAAACTAATTTATTAAGAAGTTCCACACCAGTCATTCCTGGATAGCTAAATGTAAAGTAAAATCCATCGGCAATTGGCTCACCAAGGTCTTGGTCATATACTATTTTGAAACCATTATCAATAAATAGTTTCTTCATTATCTTGGCTTTCTCTCCATATACTTTTACTGTATCTACAAATTTAAGCTCTCCACTATTTGCTGCTTCTAGTATGGCATGTAATGCATATTGTGCAGAGTGTGATGTTCCAGAACTCAATGCGTATAATGTTCCATAAATCATTGAGTAGCCAAACTGAGTAGTTTTATAATAACGCTTTAAATCTGGAAATTCAGATTTAAATAAATGATCAGAAATAACCATCATACCTATTCTCTGACCTGCATAACTAAATGCTTTTGAGCTAGAAATAAATAGGATATAATCATCGGTAAAGTTTGCAATACTTGCTTGATACGGCGCCTCACCTGGATGTGATAAGTCTTTACGGAAATCCATAGCAAAATATGCTAAATCTTCCATAACAATCACATTATACTTTTTACATACATCGGCAATAATCTCCAGTTCCAAATCATTGAAACAAATCCATGATGGATTATTAGGGTTGGAATATAAAATTGAGCTATATTCGTTTGTGCTTAAATATGACTCTAGTTTTTCGCGAAGCTTGTCACCACGATAATTATATACATCAAATGAACCCCAACCATAACCAATTACTTGTAACTGTTGTTTATGAACAGGGAATCCTGGATCGATGAATAATACCTTCTCTCTACCCTCTCTCAAACGATTTACCGTTAGAAAAGCGGCAAAGCTACCTTGCATAGAACCCACAGTTGGAATACATCCTTCAGGAGATACATCAACGTTAATAAAGTTCTTTACAAATTTTGATATTTCTGTTTTAAGTGGAGCAATACCATGAATGTCAGGATAAATTGCAGCAACACCATTTTTAAGAGCTTTTATTTCTGCATCAACTCCAACCTGAGTAGGAGGTAAGCCAGGTATGCCCATTTCCATACGAATAAATTTTTCGCCTGTAGCACCCTCTATATTATCAACTAATTTTTTAATCTCACGAATAGTAGCTGTACCAACCTCTGGTAGCCCACTTTCATTAATCTTTTGGCTTACTACTTTATTATCTATTGGTGTGTTCTGTTCCATTACCGTATTTGTTTTAAAAGGTTCGCAAATATCGTGAATTTATACGATTAATCAAAGGCTTATTTTGATAAAAAGTGTGAATAGAGGATGATAAAAATCACAATTATATTTTTATAGTAATTAGCTGATAATCAACAATAATTTTTATTTGTTATTCAGAATAAGAAAATATAGATTACTTAATTTGCGGATCTTCTATAATGTTTGTGAATTTTTATAATTTCGAAAGGAGTATTAATGAAATCCATAATTTTTAACTTAGAATTGCCTTTCTCTATCCAAGTATTTAAAGGGATTTCCTTTACTGATTTGGCAAATTCACTATTATTAATATCTAATTTATAACGTAGAAATAATTCAATATCAAAAAACCACTTGCTTTGAAAAGGGTTACTAAAAAGTGAAATTATTTCATTATTATTTCTGAAATACTTTGCTCCACATTGTGTGTCGTAAATGTCTAGTTTTAGAATTATACTAACAAAAGTAGCAAATAATCTACCGAGATAGTGCCTTATTAATGTTCTTTCTATATTGCTTCCATATAGTTTTATTCTGCTACCAAAAGCAATATTTATACCTTGGTCATTAAAGAAAGAAGTAATATTGTCCACCTCGGAAAGTGGTGTGGCTAAATCAGCATCAAGATATCCGAAATAGTCAACTTTGATATTTTTTTCTATCCATAATACACCTTGTCGTATTGCTTCAGCCTTGCCGACGTTTTCTTTAAGGTTTACAATAAAGGTGTTTGGATTATTGATTATAGTGTTTAATATATGAATGCTGTTATCGTTGCTACCATCATTAACAAACAGTAAATACTGATTTTTATTATTGTTAACAAAACGTGTAAATACCTCCGTATCTAATCGTGAAGCTTCATTATAAACCGGAATTATTGTGCAGATTTTTTGCATATTACATATGTTGATAGCCCAGGTATTTTTAATCCTATTTTATTTAATAAATTAGTTATTCCAAAGTCCAAAAGTAGGAATGTTTTTACTATTAGAGCTGTTTTTTTATTGTATTCTGTTTTGTTTAGTCCTTTTTGCTCTTTACTGCCATAAAAGCTCTCATTAATTTTTTGAACAACTCTTATAAAGAGTAAACTAGAAAAAAAATATCCTGAGTATTGTATCTCTAAGCCTGCAGATTTTACAACTTTCTTTAGCTCTTTTAAATTATATCTTCTATAATGTTTTAGGTGT
Source organism: Bacteroidales bacterium (assembly GCA_029932765.1). GTDB lineage: Bacteria > Bacteroidota > Bacteroidia > Bacteroidales > UBA1556 > UBA6267. Next base: position 2,910 of record JAOZPM010000175.1, read on the forward strand.
TTATCGTGATCTGAAAATAAAGAATTGAAAGCAGGAACAGTTATCAAAAACTTAGTATTATTATTAATAAAATCATTTGTTAATAGTAATCGCAAGAAGTCTTCTTCAAATTCAATATGCTCTATTACATCCATAAGTAGTATTAAATCAATATTTTGCTCTGGCTTTATGTTTTCAATACTTCTTAGGAGACTTATGTTGTGGCTTTTAGTTTTAGAATTAAAATATTCTATATCCTCAAGAGAAAATGCGCTATCAATTGCTATATATATCTTTTCAGGAAATAGATTGGATAGTGAGTTAACAATATATGTATCACCACAGCCTATGTCAGCAATATTGTTGGAACTTGATAATATATGGTCTTTATAAAGGAGCTTTAGCATGAGTTCAAATCTTGCGGTTTCCCAAGGATGCCTTGTTGTGGACTTTTTATCTCTATGTTCTAGTAAATCCATTTTAGTTATTCTTTAATTTATATATTCCTAAAATGCAACTTCCTTGTATATAAATACTATCAATCTTATTATAATTATACTCTTGGGGATGAAATCTATAATTTGTAATAAAATAGTCGGCATCAGAAATACTATCAACTAATATAATTCTATTATCATTCTCCGACACTAATCTCCAATTATCGATTGCTGAGACATTTAATATATGAACTTTAATAGAATCGCTTTTATCAGTTTCTAATAACTTTTCAAAACCTTCTTTATAGCTTAAACCCCAATAATCCATTTCCCAGTTTTGTCTAATGCTATTATTTCCTTTCGAGATTAGTTTATTGAAATATATATGTTGATACGGATGTAGTTTAACTATGCTAATTATAGGTGATAATAATATTAAAACGAGTAATGCATAAACTAATCTATCCATTATATTCTTAGGAAAGATTGATCTTATATAAATAATTCCATAAATAGATCCTATAATTATTAATGGATATAAAAAGAATAAATGTCGCCACCCATCATAGAAAACGGAATTAATAATAATAAAGAGTATCCATAAATCAATAGGTATAAATACGAGAATATAAACAGTTATGATTTTTAAACTAATTCTATTGTTGATATGTTGAATAGTCTTTCTAAATATGTGTATACTTCCAATTAAATATAATAATATAACTGCAATAGGACTGGTAATACTAACCCATGTGGGTATATAGTACCAAGGAATTTCGTTAGCATTAATAAAACTTCCGTTAAAAAGGTTAGTATAATTCCATGGGAATTGTGACATTTTGAGAATGCTTTTTAGGAAGATTAATGGATCGTACCATAAGGAAGGCCAAAAGGTTAGAGTGAATGGGATTAATAAAATAAAATATATTAATAATTGCTTTAAAGAATGAACTTTGCTTTTATGCAATATGTATGGTAATATCCAAAAGAATAATGTAAGGATTGGAATCAATATTCCGATGATTCTAATATCCATTAAAAAAGCAGAGGCTAATGCATGTAGTAAAATTCTATTATTATTATAAGGGTTCTCATATACACTAAGCATAGTATATATGCTTATTATAAAAGCAGATAAAAAAGGAATATCTTTGGTGTTGAAGAAGGAATGGGCAAAAATTACAGGGCTTAAGTATAAGATTATTACTCCTAAAATTGCTAGTGAATATGAGTTGAAAATTTTTAGTAAGAGTTTAAAGAAGAAGAATAGGGACAAAATGAAAAATAAATGGGTGACTATATGTCTAGTATATATTTGATTGATATAAGATTTATTAAAACTTTGCAATATATATAATGGTAGTTCAAATGCAGATCCATAGTATTTGTCTGGACTATTATATATATCTTTATTTCCGTTTATAGCCAAATTATAATTTTGCTCTCCTACACTAATCTGCAAATGATCGTCCCATGGCACGCCATAATCACCCGCAATGCTGAAAC
>JAOZPM010000004.1:0-4362 GCA_029932765.1 Bacteroidales bacterium
AACACACAAACATATGGACTTTAAATTCACAGAAGAACAATTAATGATTCAGCAGGCGGCAAGAGATTATGCTCAGCGCGAATTGATGAAAGATGTATTAGAGAGAGATAAAACAGGAGAATTCCCTACTCATCACGTAAAAGCATTGGGTGAGCTAGGTTTCTTAGGAATGATGACCGACCCCAAATACGGTGGAAGTGGAATGGATACAGTAGCTTATTCATTGGCAATGATGGAAATAGCTAAGGTAGATGCTTCAATGGCAGTAATAATGTCGGTGAATAATTCATTGATAAACCATGGTTTAGAAACTTATGGCACTGAAGCTCAAAAAGAGAAATACCTTGTGCCAGTAGCTGATGGAACATCAATTGGAGCATTTTTATTATCTGAGCCTGAAGCTGGTTCTGATGCAACAAAGCAAAAAACTACTGCTGAGGATATGGGTGATTACTACCTAATAAATGGAGTGAAGAACTGGATTACTAATGCAAATTCTGCAGATGTATATCTTGTAATGGCAATGACTCATCCTGAGAAAGGCCATAAAGGAATTAATGTATTTATAGTAGATCGCCATAGCGATGGTATTTCTTTAGGCCCTAAGGAAGATAAAATGGGAATGCGTAGCTCGGATACTCATTCTGTAATGTTTACAGATGTAAAAGTTCCTAAAGAGAATAGAATAGGAGAGGATGGCTTTGGTTTTAAGTTTGCCATGAATATGCTAAATGGGGGAAGAATTGGTATTGCATCGCAGGCAACGGGAATTGCGATGGGAGCTATGGATTTAGCACTAAAGTATTCGATGGAGCGCAAATCATTTGGTACTGAAATATTTAATCATCAGTCTATTGCTTTTAAACTTGCTGATATGGCTGTAAAGGTCGAAAATGCACAAAACCTATGTTTGAAAGCTGCTTGGATGCGAGATAATGGTATTAAAGCTAATAAAGCTGCAGCTATGGCTAAGCGTTATGCTGCTGATATTGCTATGGAAGTAACGACGGAAGCTGTGCAAATTCATGGTGGATATGGATACGTAAGAGAGTATCATGTGGAAAGGTTAATGAGAGAGGCTAAGCTTACTCAAATTTATGAAGGAACTTCAGAAATTCAAAAGATTGTAATATCGCGAGAATTGATCAAATAAATAAAATATAAAATTATATAAAAATAGTACGCATGCGTACTATTTTTTTAGTATATTTGCAATTACTAATAATTGTGAATGTAATTAATTGTGATAATCATATAAAAACATATAATTAGGGCCTGTGTACTTTGTGCCATTATAGTGTCTTATGTGGTTGATAAAAACAAAACACAACACAAAATAATAAACCAAACGATATAGGAGGAAGAAGAGCTTAAGTGTTCTATATTTCTATTATGTCTTATATGGTTAAGAAAAATAAAACCGACCTGCGGTTGGCAGGCATAAATAAAACAAATAATATGAACATTTTAGTTTGCGTGTCGAATGTACCAGATACAACGACAAAAGTAAAATTTGATGGCACAGCACTCCAGACAGAAGGAGTACAATGGATTGTGAATCCATGGGATGAGCTTGCTGTTACTCGTGCACTTGAGCTTAAAGAGTCGGGTGCCGGAATTGAAAAAATAACTGTTGCCTCAGTTGGTGGTGTAGGCGTGGAGCCAACAATTCGCAAAGCACTAGCGATGGGTGTTGATGATGGTTTTAGAGTAGATGCTGATGCAAAAGATGCTTTTTATACAGCAACACAGCTTGCAGAAGTTGTGAAAGCTGGCAATTATGATATTATAATGACTGGTTTCGAAAGTGCCGATTATAATGGAATAGCTGTTGGAGCAATGTTGGCTGAGTTAGTTGGTTATGCATCAATTGGTGCAGTTACTGGCGTAAATATAGATGGCGGCAAATTAGTTATCGATAGAGAAGTAGATGGAGGGAAAGAAGTTGTTTCTGTAGAAGGCCCAGTGATAGTTTCTGTTCAAAAAGGTATTGCTATTGATCCTCGAATTCCTGCAATGCGTGGAATTATGATGGCTCGTCGCAAACCTCTTACTGTAATGCCTGCTGTTGACTGTGATATTCTTACAGAAGTTGTAGAAATTGAACTTCCTCAAGCTAAAGCAGCTGTTAAGATGTTTGATGCAGAGGATGCACAAGGTTTACTCGACGCATTGAAAAACGAAGCAAACGTATTGTAAAACTATGTGTTAAGTGATGTGAGATATGTGTTAATGTGCTTGTCATACAACACATAACCCAAAACACACAACACACAACACATAACCCAAAACCAAAGAAACTATGTCAGTATTAGTATATTTAGAAAACTGGGATGGAAAGTTCAAGAGCGTAAGCCAAGAACTTCTGTCGTACGGAAATAAGATAGCTCAGGATATGGGCGTTAAAATGAATGCTATTTCGTTGGGCAATATTGCTGATGATGAATTAGAATCATTAAATAAATTTGGAGCGGAGAAAATCTTTGCTGTTAAGAATGGATTTGATAATGTAGATAGTGCTACATACTCAGAGGCAATTTGTAAAATTGCTGACGAAAATGGCGCTACAGTTGTTATTCTTTCGCAGGATAATGTTGGTAATGCATTGGCTGGTCGTATTGCCGCTAGCTTAAAAGCAGGTTATGTATCAGCGGTTACCGCTTTGCCAATAAGTTACAATCCATTTGTAATTAAGAAGAAAATTTATACCAATAAGGTATTTGGTCATGTGAAAATTAATTCTGAAAAGAAGGTTCTTACATTAGCTAAAAATACTTTTGGAATAACCGAAGGTGCTAGCGGAACTGTTGAAAATATAGATATTACAACAGCAGCAGCTAAAACTAAGGTAGAAAGTGTTGATAAAGTAATGGGTAAGCTATTGCTTACTGATGCTGAATTAGTTGTGTCTGGAGGTAGAGGTCTTAAAGGTCCTGAAAACTGGGGTATGATTGAAGAATTAGCGGAGGTGCTAGGTGCTGCTACTGGTTGTTCTCGTCCTGTTAGTGATGATGGTTGGAGACCTCATACTGAGCATATTGGACAGACGGGTAAAGTGATTGCTCCTAATTTATATATTGCTGTTGGTATTTCTGGTGCTATTCAGCACATTGGTGGTATTGGCTCTGCAAAATGCATAGTTGCTATCAATAAAGATCCTGATGCACCAATTTTTGAAGCTGCAGATTATGGTATTGTTGGCGATGCTTTTAAAGTAGTGCCAGAACTTATTAAAGCTGCAAAACAAGCTTAAGCTTAGTAGAAAATTATAGAATAAAAAAAGGTCATATTTCTTAGAAATATGACCTTTTTACTGTTTAGGTTTTTTTTATTTTGGCTTTGCCAATTCTGTTTGTTCAGCTACAGGGTTAATTGCATCTTTATTTAACTTAAGACGACCTTGACCTTCAACCTCTATTGTAATTGTTGTGTCTTTCATCTCAATTATTTTACCGTGAATTCCTCCGATAGTAACAACTTTATCACCTTTTTTCAGAGCTTCTCTAAATTTCTTAGTTTCTTTAGCCTTCTTTTGTTGTGGGCGAATAAAGAAAAAATAGAAAACTCCAATTAAAGCAACCATCATTATCATTCCTGAGTATGGGTCGCTACCGTCGCCGCCTGCTGGGGACATTAAAAAAATACTTAATAAGTTCATTGTATTGTAAATTTAATAATTAATATTCATTTATAGTTCATCGGCACTTTGTACCATTGCTTTTATATTTAATGTAATAACATTAGGTTGTGTATTCGCTAATACGGTTGCTGTTTTATGATTAAACCCTTTACGCATAAAGCTGTCAAAAGTGATTTCTACAAAGTTAGACTCGCCAGGCTTAATGGCTTTCTTTGGAAAACGAGATACTGTACAACCACAGCTTGTTTTCACTTGATTGATTATCAAATCTGAACCACCAACATTTTTAAATTTGAATTTATATGCAACTTTTACTCCTTCAATTACATTTCCGAAATCGTATTCTGTAGTTTTAAACTCAAATATAGGTAATGAAGATTCATCACCACTTTTATCAGCAGATATAGGATTATTAATCAGATCAGAAGAAAGATTATCATTCGACTTATCATTATTACAAGAGCTAAAAGCCAGTATAACAACAGTAATTATTAAAAAATAGATTCCTTTAATCATAAAACTCAAATTATTATTATTCTTCTGCAAATGTACATTAATTTTTTTTCGCTTATTTTATAAAAGTGAAAAATAAATAAATGGGAATTCAGCATATCAATAAATATTTTGCAGATTTAATAGAGCAAAATATTTGTTGTCTAATATGCCTAAATGTACATTAATTTTTTTTCGCTTATTTTATAAAAGTGAAAAATAAATAAATG
>JAOZPM010000004.1:4462-46450 GCA_029932765.1 Bacteroidales bacterium
TTTTTTCGCTTATTTTATAAAAGTGAAAAATAAATAAATGGGAATTCAGCATATCTACTAAAATTATAGCGATAATGAAACACCTATGCCAAATGTTTGTTTTGATTGCAGACGAGGACCAACAATTTCCTTTATTCCATCGCCGTTTATGTCTTGTTTAATAATAGCATCATCATCATAAAGTATATCTAATGAGAATGTTGCTATGAAATGTTCAGAGATTTTATAAGTTAAAAATGTGACCCAATTAATATCTATATTTTCAGGATTTTCTACAAAAGAGGAGAATAGCTCTAGCTTAGAACTAATACTAAAACCATTTTCAAATTCTTTTTGATAATGAAATTTCACAAAAGCCCCAGGCTCACTTCTGAACCGTTGTGCAGGCACTATTATATTCCCACTAGTATCCAATATCGCTTTTTTCACTCCGAAGTTTCCATCATTAGCTAATTCTATATTATTTACAATTGTTAGCTTATATGTAAGAGGATTCACTAGAATTGATAGTTCTTCAATTGGGTGATAATCCATTCCTGCACCAGCCATAAAATAACCTGGTGCCATGAAGTCTGATACTATTGTTGAGTCGTTAGGGTATTTATAACCAGCAGAAAATTGTGATGAAAAACTAAGGTAATATGAATATCTCCATTTTTTATGAACTTCATAACCAAATTTAGAGGCATAATCTAATTTGTCATCAGTCTTTTTGGTGTTCATATCTGAAAAGAATAGGGTGCCATACTTGGCCTCAATATTATTTTCCCATGTGGCTTTATCTTTTGAATATTGTAATCTATAATGTAGAATCGTATTTATGTTTATTTGATTTTCACCACCATTAGCCCAATTTGTGAAAGAAGTTTGACCCACATTTAATGAAAATATACCGCTGGAGCGCCAAGTGCTATCACGAGATAGTATTCTTTCGCTCTGAGATATTGCCTCGGTGCTAACTAACAGCAATATGGAGAATAATATGTAGGTAAGTCTTAACAAATGTTCTTCAAATTATAGTTGGCAAAAGTAAATAAAAACTATAGATGCATTAAAATTTAAAAGATAAAAAAAGCACCATTATAATAACAAAAAGTTGGTATAATGGTGCTTTATATAACGAGGTCCTCTATGTATTATTTTAAGAAGTCTTCCATATATTTATAATTAGGAGTAAAATCTCCTTTATGAAGTATTAATGCTCTTTTAAAAGGCTCAGGAATATCTAATTCGTCAAAACTTAAGTCAAAATTAGTATTAGCTAAACCTGTGATATATGGTTTTAATGCTTCACTAAAAGCCTCTGAAGCTTCTTTTGGTAGTTCTGATGGTAATATGTCTACAGCCATAGTTAGTATTCCTTTGCCCGAAAACCCCATAGTAGCGGCTCTAGTTTCAGGATTATAAACATATACAGGGTCTTCTATATAAGTGCCCAAATGTGTAGATTCAATAGAGCCATCAGGGTCGCAAGTTACATCTCCAATTACACATAGTTTAGAATTACCTTCTTTGTTTAATTTATAAAGAAGATCCTTTGTAATGATTCTAGGGTATTCAGGAGCCCAGTACATACAATTCATAAGTATGCTTATTTCTGGAACATACTGTTCAAAGTTGTTTTTGTAAAATTCTGGATGATTATAATAATGTTGTAATTCAAAATCCATTGAACTATCCTTTGGTTTTGAAATATGCTCTTCTTTAAATACCACTTTATATACACAATCGTTGCGGTATTCTTTATTTGTACGTAATGAAAGTAGCTCTTCAGGGCTTATTTCTACCGTTGGCATTATATCTGAAATCTCTTGTGCGCCTTTTGATACGTTTCCATAACCAGTAAATCCAATTGTAAGAGGAGCTAAATCATCATTTAGTCCATTTTGTTTTAGATTATTTGCTGCAATTTTGATATCACTAATTGCATCTTCTAAACTTTTGTATTTATGCGATTGCTTTAGATGATTAAAAGGAGACTCAACACCATTTAGTTTACAGCGTTGACCGTATGACCAAAAGGAGTTAATCATTCCTGCTAAACCAGCAAAACGACCAAAAAAGATAAGACGTTTGCCTTCATCATCGGTTATTTTTTCATATTCAATAAGGTTGATCTTCTTTTCTATCATACGTTTCAATAAAGGCATATTATAATCTTGTCCTTTAATGGTATGCGAGAAAAAAACATAAGTCTTATCTTCTTCAAAAAAATCAATAGGCATTTCTTTAACCCCAAAAATAATATCAGGCTTATCTAATTTAGGGACTACGCTAATTCCTGATTTTTTATAATCTTCATCTGAGAAAACACGTTTAGAAGAACTCTCTACTTCGAAAGTAATGTCATTATGACTTAAGTCAGACATATGCTTTGGAATAATAGCAACCCTTCGTTCCATTAAATATTTATCCTCTATACGAATGCCTATTTTTTTCATTTATAAATATTTTTTATGATTTAATTGTGTTTGTTTCTATGTCTAGAGTCAAACTTGCTTATTGTTTATCAGGGTGGCAAAGATAGCTAAAATGCGTAATAATATAACATTAGTGATGTGTTTTGTTTTTATTTGTATAATATTATTAATCAAAGCAATATCCTAAATTGAGGGATTTCTTTTAATCATATTTTTTAAAAAAAAATATATTTGACTTTAGGGTTTTATATTTGTATATTTGTAGTTCGAAGTTGCAGAATAGAATTACCTTATATTAATTATAATAAAAATATAAATCTTATGAAAAAGTTACTCCTTCTTTTAACTGTTATCCTAATAACAACAAACTTAAACGCTACAATAATAAATGTAGATAGCGACCCAAATAGACCAACAGGCTATTATGGTGATTTGCAGTTAGCCTTAAATAATGCATCGCCTGGCGACAGTATTTACCTTTATCCGTCCAATAATTCCTATGGAACTATAACTATTGAAAAGCAAATTCATATTTTTGGTGTTGGCTTTGTAGGTTCCTCTGGAGGCTCTCTTTCGCGAATTGGAAATATTAATCTTGATTCTTCAACTACTGTATCGGGCAATCCATCGGGTTCATCATTTCAAGGCTTATATTTTTCATCTTTAAGCTGTCAAAGAAAGAATATTACTAATATTATAGTTTCTGGAAATGAGTTTTCTACAATATCGTTACAATACAATTGCTCAGGTTGGTTAATTGTAAATAATTTATTATCGGGATATATTTCTGTTAATAATAACTCTTCAATGATAATCACTAATAATATTTTTAGAAGTAGTACATATGGTATTAGTTCAAGTAATTCTACCTCTGTTATCATATCGCATAATATGTTTTTTTATTGGCAAAATTTTAATTCAGTTCATAATGCTATTATCTCTGATAATATATTTATGTTTAATACCGCAACGCCCACCAGCTCATCAATGTCACATAATATTTTCAATAACAATTTGGGGTGGCGATCTGCATTAAACCCTGCAGTATTACCTCCTGAGGGTAATAGCGGAAGTGGTAATATCCCTAATCAAGATCCTTTATTTGAAACTGGTCCTTCTAATACGTCTTACGACTATACCAAAGATTATCATTTACAGAGTACATCTCCAGGCAAGAATGCGGCTTCAGATGGAAGCGATATTGGTATTTATGGAGGGAGTACTCCTTTCGTTTGGGGAGGGATTTATTCTATTCCTAAAATAACTATGACTAATATTACCAATCCAGTAATAAACCAATCTACACCAATTAATGTAAATATTAAAGCCAAGAAAGCAGGGCTATAAAAATAAATTGAATCATTATAAATTATTTAAAATTATAAAATTATGAAAAAATATATACTTTTTGCCTTAATGCTTACTTTTGCTATAATAGCTGAAGCTACAGTAATAAATGTTGATAATAAATCTAATAGACCCAGTGGATATGTTAAGAGCTTGCAACTTGCAATCACTAATTCGTCGGTAGGAGATACAATCTATGTTTATCCATCGAACCAATCATATGGTGCTATAACTATTACAAAAGAATTGCATATTTTTGGTTTTGGCTATGATGGCACTAGTGGTGCTGTTTCTAAGGTTGATCATATTTATCTTGATACAATAGCTACGCCTTCAACCACATCGTCAGGCACAACAATACAAGGGTTTACCGTAGGCGCTTTAACTTGTTCTAAACCTTATATATCGGATATTGTCATTTCAGGAAATAGCTTTACTAGCTATTTAAATTTGGGTGCAAATTGCTCGGGTTGGTTAATTACAAATAACTACCTAGACGATATAAGTCTAAATAATAATACATCCATTGTTGTTTCTAATAATGTATTTAGAAGTCATCCTTATGGCATATATACAAGTAATTCTTCATCTGTAGTTATTTCCAATAATTTATTTATGCAATGGTCTCGTTTTAGCAATGTTCATAATGCAACGGTAAGCAATAATATATTTATTTGCAATGCAAATACTTATGTCGGTACAGATATGACAAATAATGTTTTTAATAATAATATTACTTATTGTTCTAATTCAAGTTATTCTTATACACTGCCTACAAGTGGTAATTCAGGTGCTGGAAATCTTAGTAATCAGAATCCAGTTTTTGTTACAGGAACAATAAATTCAACTTATGATTATTCAAAAGATTATAATCTACAATCCACATCGCCAGGAATAGATGCAGGAACAGATGGGAGTGATATTGGTGAATATGGTGGTAATAACCCATTTGTTTGGGGTGGTGCTTTTACTATTCCAAAAGTAACTCAACTTAATATTGTTAACCCTATTATTAATCAAGGAACTAATATAGATATAAACGTAAAGGCAAAGAAAGCAGATTTATAAACTCAAAACTTAGGAATTATGACACGACTTATCCGAAATACTATCGGAGTAGTGCTTTGCCTTTTCTTTGTTTTGCCACAGTTAAATGCCCAGCAAATACAATATGCAGAATATTTCTTCGATAACGACCCCGGCAGAGGTAATGCAATATCAGTTAGCATCACCCAGGCCAACACAATAGATGCTTCGTATAGCATCTCAACATCTAGCCTTAGCTCAGGCATGCACTTTTTGTACTTTAGAGTGCAAGATACAGATGCAAATTGGAGTTTAAGTGATTCACGGCTTTTATATATTTCTAGCACAAATGCTTGTGATATTTCTGCCGCAGAGTATTTTATTGATAGCGACCCTGGTAAAGGGGCCGCAACATCAGTGTCAATAAGTGCTGGTGCTAATATCGATATTACAGAATCTATTGCAACATCAGGCCTTAGTACGGGCATTCATTTTCTTTATTTTAGAGTTAAAAATGATGATGGTGTATGGAGCTTAACAGATTCTAAATTATTATATATATCTGCAAATAGCTCTACACAAGATATTACTAAAGCAGAATATTTTATTGATACTGACCCAGGTTTTGGAAATGCTACTGATGTTTCTATAAGCGCGGGAGCAACTATTAATATTAATGAGAGTATTAATACATCTAGCTTAGGAACAGGTATCCATTTTCTTCATTTTAGAGTAAAAGATGCTAATGACGTTTGGAGTCTTACCGATTCTAGATTATTGTATATTTCTGCAAATAGCTCTACACAAGATATTACTAAAGCAGAATACTTTATTGATACTGACCCTGGTTTTGGGAATGCTACTGATGTTTCCATAAGTGCAGGAGCAACTATCAATATAAATGAGAATATTATTACATCAAGTTTAGGTGCAGGTATTCATTATCTATATTTTAGAGTAAAAAATGCTGATGGAGTTTGGAGTCTTACCGATTCTCGTCTAATGTACGTTACAGAGAGTAATTCGAGCAGCGATATTGTAGCTGCAGAATACTTTTTTGATAACGACCCAGGAATAGGGAATGCTTCTTCGCTTACTGTTGCTGCTGATAGTGCTGTGGATATTAGTTCATCTGTATCTATATCGGCATTAAATGCTGGTTTGCATAATTTATATGTAAGGGTAAAAGATGGTAATGGTAAATGGAGTCTTGCTGCACAGCAGTTATTATATAAATCAGAAAGTATTATTAATGGTAATTTAATCTCTGCAGAATACTTTTTCGATACTGATCCAGGTTTTGGAGCTGCTTCATCAATTTCTATTACTCCTGCTGATAGTATTAATATTATAGCTACTCTCAATACAAATGGTCTTGAGGCTGGTATTCATAAGCTTAATATAAGAGTTAAGGATGTAAATGGACTATGGAGTTTGAACTCTAAACGTATGCTTTATTTAATGGCAGGAGAATTATCTTCACCCAGAATTACTGCTCTTGAATACTATTTTGACCAAGACCCAGGATTAGGTAATGGAAGCTCTATTAGCCTTACGCCAAATGATGTTATTGATGTTACTGATGCTATTGCATCTTCATCATTAACTATGGGAAACCATATGTTTTATGTAAGAGCTCAAGACTCATTAGGGCGATGGAGCCTAAGCGATAAACGCTTGGTTTATGTTAGTCCTGATATGGCTAGTCAAGTAATTGTTGCCATAGAATACTCTGTGGATACAATAATGCCATGGGGGCAAGGAACTATTGTAAATGTAAGCTCAGCTGATAGTTTGGATGAAATTTTTACTTTTAATCATGGATTGTCGGATACGCTATATCATGCTTTATATACTCGCGTAAAAGATGCTGGTGGAAGGTGGAGTATGCTAGATTCTATACATTTTAGAATGGAAAATTGTATTATTCCTACTGCAATATTTTATGTAAATAATTTATGTTTAGGCGATTCCATAACCTTATATAATAACTCATTGGATATTGATACAGCTACTGTTTACGAATGGAATATTGGTAATAATAACATTGTAGAATCTACCGACTCCATAGAGTTTAAGATAGGGTTTGCACAAGTTGGCACTTACGATATTCTATTGAAAGTAACAAATATGGTTTGTATTGATACAATGCTTAAATCTATAACAGTACACCCTCGACCAGCAAAAGATATTTCTTCTTTTGGAGATGTGAACTTTTGCCCCGGTAGTTTTAGTGTGCTTTCTGCAAATACTGGTGTTGGTTATCAATACCAATGGTATAAAAATGGAAGTATGATTACTAATGCCAATTCAAGTTTCTACCAGGCTCAAGACTCTGGTAGTTATTCTGCCGCAATAAGTAATATTTATAATTGTAGTGATACAACTGCAGCTATTGATATTAGTGTATACGACTTGCCAACAGCAACAGTAACCTTAATGGGGAATAATTCTTTCTGTAATGGTGATTCTGTAGTTTTAAGTGCAAATCAGGATGCTGGTTTAACTTATATATGGTATCGTAATGGAAGTATTATTATTGGAGAAAATTACTCTACAATAGCTGTTAGCAATGCTGGCGACTATAAAGTTGAAATAAGTAATACAAATGGATGTAGCGATATGTCGTCAACAATAAGTATTAGTGTTAATCCACTTCCAACCTCAGGAATATCATCGGGTGGAGCACTAACATTCTGCGATGGCAATAATGTACTTCTTTATGGAAGTAATGGTGTTGGCTATTCTTATCAATGGTATAAAAATGATACTGCCATTTCTGGCTCTACTTCATCATTTGTTTCAGCACTAGAGTCGGGAGAGTATAAGGTGTATATCGAAAACACTTATCAATGTGGAGATACCTCATCAAGCTTAACCGTAATTGTGAACCCAAGCCCAGTTTCAAATATTCAATTATTAGGAACACAGGCTATATGTATGGGCGATACTGCTGAGTTAGTAGCACCTACAATGCAAGGATTAACATATCAATGGAGAAGCTATGGTACTGATATAAATGGTGCAAATGATTCTGTTTATTATGCTTTGCAAACAGGAAATTATAGTTTGATAACAACCAATGGGTTTAATTGTAGTACTGAATCAGCTCTGCAATTAGTAACCGTGAACCCAAACCCTGGGGCTTCTATATTGCCTCTAAGTGCAACAACTTTCTGCTCTGGCGATTCGGTATTATTACAAGCAAATACAGGGTCTAATTTAACTTATCAGTGGTTTAAGGATAATGCTGCGCTAGTTAATGATACACTTAATGGCCTTACTGCAATGTCCTCAGGAGCATATATAGTAGAGGTTAGCAATGAGTTTAGTTGTATAACTACTTCATCGGTGACTGATGTTACTGCTTTTGATATTCCAACTTCTATTTTTAGTGTAGATGCTGAGGTTTGTTCTTCAGATACTATTCAAATTCAATATATGGGTACAGCAACTTCTAGTGCTTTTTATAATTGGAATTTTGGTGGTGCAACTATTATTGGTGGAGTGGGACAAGGACCATATAGTGTAATATGGAATAGTGCTGGTCATAAAAGCATTTCACTTACAGTAAATGAAAATAATTGCTCTTCAATAGAGTATATTGATACAACTATGGTTAATTCTGTAAGTGCGAGTATTACTGCACCAATTACATCTGTTTGTCAGGGTGATACTGTATTGCTTACTGCTAATAGTGGTTCAGGGCTTCAGTATCAGTGGCTTCAGTCTGGCAATAATTTATCTGGAGATACACTTTATTCGGTAAATATAACAACTACGGGAATTTATCAAGTAGAGGTTATTGATGCTAGTATTGGATGCACGCAAAAGTCAGCTCCAGTAAGTGTAGTTATTAATGCAACAGATTTTAGTTTGGATTTTGCAGCTTCTACGGTTAATTTTACTCAGCCTCCTTTTGATGTTACATTTAGTAATTCCACACCAAATATGAATGAATATAATTTTCAGTGGGAATTGGGAGATGGAAATACATCAACTTTCTATAATCCTATACATACTTATCAATATAATGGTAATTATTCGGTGGCTATGTTTGCTGAGAATAGTACCACAGGTTGCCGAGATACTCTAATAAAAGTAGATTATGTTAATTGTGCCGGTGGTGCGCCAAATCCTTGTAATATTATAGCTGCAATTACTCCAACAGGGCCAGCTACTGTTTGCCAGGGTGATAGCGTATTGCTCCAAGCGAGTGCAGGAACAGGCTATACATATCAGTGGGTTTATAATAATGTTATAATCCCCAATGCCGATAGTATTATTTACTATGCTAAACTATCTGGTAATTATCGTGTAATTGTTGCCGATTTGATTTGTTCTCAAACGTCACCAGCATTTATACTTAATAATTATCCAAGTATCTTTCCTGTAATACAAGCTAGTGGATTAATACAGCCTTGTACTACCGATAGCCTTGAGCTAAGTTTATTGGTTAATTATACTAACTATAACTGGAATACAGGACAAATTGATGCAAGTATTTATGTAAGTCAAACTGGATATTACCAAGTTGCAGTTACTGATAATTATGGTTGTAATATGACATCTACACCTTATATAGTTAGCAATTCATACCTAAATCCTCCTGACCTTTGTTTAATAGGTGTTGACACAAGTAATCATAATCAGCTTGTGTGGGAACGACAATCCAATGCACTAATAGATAGTTTCTATGTGTATAAAGAGGGATTTATTGCAGGGCAATATGATAAAATAGGAGCAGTTCCATTTAATCAAACTTCGGTATTTGTTGACCAAAATTCTAATCCAGCAGTTAAAGCATATAAGTATAAGATAGCGGCAGTAGATACCTGTGGAGGTGTTACCCTATTAGGTAATTTCCATAAAACTATTCACCTTACTATTAATGCTGGTTTAAATGGTAGTTGGAATTTGATATGGGATGGATACGAAGGTTTTGCTTTTAGCACTTATCGTATTTATCGTGGTACAAACACCAATAATATGAGTTTGCTAACTCAGTTGCCAAGTTCTGCAACTTCTTATACCGACTTGAATCCGCCAACTGGCACTGTTTATTATCAAATAGAGATAATAAAAACTACAGGATGTTATCCTGATACAACAGTTGCAAAGGTGAATACAAATTATAATTCGTCGAGGAGTAATACTGCAAATAATGCCAATATAAACCCTGTATATTTAACAGCAGATTTCTCTGCTGATATACAGACTGGTGTTTGGCCTATTCAGGTAACATTTGAAGATGCCTCTTCTGGTGGCCCCGATGCATGGCATTGGAACTTTGGCGATGGTAATACAAGTGTAGAGCAAAACCCTAATCATACATATAATAATACAGGTGTATATACTGTAAGTCTAGCAATATGTAATGGCGAAATTTGCGATACTATTGTCAAAACTAATTATATAGAAGTTCTTCCAAATGGTATGGTAGAAATAGGAGTGGAGATGAGCGCTAAGCTATATCCAAATCCTAATGATGGAAACTTTACTCTGGAGATAAATGATAGAAATAGTCATCAACTGGAAGTGCATATATATAACACATTAGGCGCGGAAATTTATTCTGAAAGCTTTGTGTCAAATGGTAAAACTTTGAAGCACTTAAAGCTAAATGACCTTTCCAATGGAGTTTATTTTATCCATTTAAATACTAAGGATAAGGTGGTTTATAGATCTAAGTTTATAAAGCAAGACTAAACTCTAGCATAATTAGAAAGCCCCTAATTACAACTGTAATTAGGGGCTTTATTTTTTGTAATTTTAACTGCAAGTATAATTGAAGAGTAGATATTACTTGAGTAAATGTATAGTTCCTTTTAGAATATATTGCTCGCGGAGAGTTTCCGTAATTTCAAAAACGTAAGTATAAACTCCAGAAGGAGCCTGATCCCCTTTATAAGTGCCATCCCATTTTATTGATGGTTCATCAGATTTGAATATTAACTCTCCCCATCGATTAAAAATATACATTCTGAATCTATCTATTGCGGCATATTGTCCCACAATACCAAATTCATCATTTAAACCATCGCCATTAGGGGTAAAAGCATTAGGAGCATAAAAGAAATTACATCTTTCAACATTTAGTGTAAAAGAAGTATCATGCGTACATCTAGTTTGGTTATATACATTTGTAAGTTGTAAAGAATAAGTTGTTTTTTGCGTTGGTTGTACTATAATATATTGGCTCATTTCTCCAGTATTCCATAGGTATTCGTCAGCAACTGATGCTCTAAGTTCAGTAGATTTTCCAAGGCAAAGAGTATCATCAATGGTGCTAATTATTGCTGTAGGAATATCAAGTACATCTACTAATAAGGATGCTGTATCTATACAATTGCTAATATTGGTTACTGTTACAGAATATCTTGTTAATGAAGAAGGACTTACATATTGGGTTCTAGAATTAGCCCCATTGCTCCAGCTATAATCTGCATAATTTCCTAATGCGCGTATATAAGCCGATGATCTATTACAGATTGTTGTATCTAAACTTACCATTGCAATAGGAGAGTCAAGAGCTTTCACATAAGTACTATCAGCTACAGTACATCCAAATGTGTCGGTTACAACAATACTATAATACTCACTACTATTTACAAGAAATGAAATATCAGATGTTAGTTCTCCATTGTCCCATAAAAAAGTATACGAAGGGTCACCAACTGCTGATATATGTGCTGTGTCGTTTGAACATACCGAATCTCCAATAATAACTATTTGAGGGCTTCCATCATAAATAATAATTTGATCAAATGTGTCAGTATTGCATATATCAGTTATAGTTAAAGTATATGTAGTTGTAATGCTAGGGTCTGACAATAAAGTGGAGGTTGTGTCGCCTGTACTCCACGTATAAGAATAAGGCAAATATCCACCTACTATATTAGGATTAATAGTCATAGTATCACTATTGCATAGTACAGTATCAGATGGTAAATTACATTCTAAGGTTTTATTGTCGGCAATATAAATTGTTAGTGTATCATAAGTACATGATGAAGTTGCAACGAATAATTCAATATATTCCAATCCTTCATTTATTCCATCAATAATAGGTTCTATAAGTATTGATGTAGAATCTGAGCCCGCAGGAATAGTTACAGTTCCTGGTAAATACACATAATCAACACCATTAATAGCATCTCCTGAAGTAGCATAATAAAGTACTTTATCCACAGGAGTAATATATGGTATTTGTATTCTTACTATTGCATTATTACAGCCTTCAATTGCCATAGTGTCAATAGAGTTTGTTGTAGTTGTAGATAAATTAACGGTATTGCTCGAAAAACTGTTTGCTTCAAGAAATACACCAGAATCAAAAATGGCATCAGAAGCGTCGCCAATTACTAGCTTAATATGATAAGTAAAACAAGGCACCACAAGAAAAGTAGCATATAAAGGTGTAGTATAGGCATCGTAAGCAACATATGGACTTGCAGAATTATTTACATAATATGAACAATTGACACAAGGCCCTGTACCCCAGGTTCCATTATTAATATTTGCAATAGAAACAGCTGTAGAAGTGCCTGGTAATAAGGCCACATTCTGATTAGTATACATTCCTCCACTAGGATTATATCCACTTATAAAAAAACCAAAAACATCATTAAAGCTAGATAATGAAAATTCGGGGTATTCTTCAGAGCCAAAAATATATTTGAATTTTACAGTATCAGACAAAGGAACAAAATCAAATTCTAGTATTGCAGCATCATTTATAGTAAATGTAATTAGGTTAGCTAGTAGAGGGTCTGAACCGCCAGAAGTTGATGTGCTGGCAAAGGTGCTTGCAGCTCCCGCTACTTGGGTTGCATTGCCAGTGCATAATATCAAGCCATCGGTCATGCCTAAGGTTGTAGCATTAGCTCCTGTAGTAAATTTAGCAATGCTTTGTAAGTCGCCTGTATATGTTACATTACTTACTGAAACCCCAGTTCCAGTAAGTATATTCTGAACCCACTGTGCAACTGTTCCTGTTTGACTCACAACTAATTGTCCTTTAGAACTAATTAAAAATAGCAAGAAGAAGGAGGTTAATATATATTTAATCATAATACTAGACTTAATAATTATTGCAAAGTTATCAAAATTAAGATGCAGTTTAGGTAAAAAAGTTGCCTTGAATAATAAATAGTATTTGAATTAAAAAAAAATCATAAATTCGTAGCTTGAAAATAAAAGTAAATAAATAATATAAAACAAATATAGAATGGATAAATCAAAGAAATTTTTAGAAGAGAACAAAGATCGTTTTTTGGAGGAGCTTTTTGAGTTAATTAGAATACCTTCAATTAGTTCAATAGCTGATCATAAACCAGATATGATACGTATGGCTGAAGCTTTAAAAGCTTCATTATTGGCTGCTGGTGTTGATAAGGCTGGTGTATACGAAACAGAGGGTAATCCAGTAGTTTATGCTGAAAAAATAATTGATAAATCAAAACCTACTGTGCTTGTTTATGGTCATTATGATGTTATGCCTGTTGATCCATTAGACTTATGGGATAGCAAGCCTTTTGAGCCAGAAGTAAGAGATGGTAAAATATGGGCTCGTGGTGCAGATGATGATAAAGGTCAATCGTTTATGCATGTTAAAGCTTTTGAAGCTATGGTTGCTAATGATGAGCTTCCTGTAAATGTGAAGTTTATGCTTGAAGGTGAAGAGGAAATAGGTTCTCCAAGTCTTGGGAAATGGTGTGCTGATAATAAGGAAATGCTAAAAGCAGATACAATTTTGGTTTCTGATACTGGAATTATTGCACCAGATATTCCTTCAATTACTACTGGTCTTAGAGGCTTGAGTTATGTTGAGGTTAAAGTTGTAGGCCCTAATAGAGATTTGCATAGTGGTTTGTTTGGCGGGGCTGTTGCTAATCCAGCCAACGAATTGGCAAAAATAATTGCTGGTCTAACAAATGAGGATAATTATATTACTATTCCTGGTTTTTATGACGATGTAATTAATGTTAGTGCCGAAGAAAGAGCATTAATGGCAAAAGCTCCTTTTAATCTTGAGGAGTATAAAAAAGCTATTGATGTAAAAGCAGTTTCTGGAGAAAAAGGATATTCTTCAAATGAACGAACTGGAATTCGTCCAGCATTAGATGTTAATGGTATTTGGAGTGGTTATACTGGCGAAGGTGCAAAAACTGTATTGCCTTCAATTGCTCAAGCAAAAATTTCTATGCGCTTAGTTCCTAATCAAGATAATGAGAAAATAAGTCAATTGATAAAAGATCATATTGAGAAAAATGCGCCTGATTATATAAAGGTAGAAGTTACACCTCTACATGGTGGTCAAGGTTATGTTTCTCCTATAGATTTGCCTGCTTATGTTGCTGCTGATAAGGCTTATACTGAGTCTTTTGGTAAGAAGCCAGTTCCAGTACGTAGTGGTGGAAGTATTCCTATTATATCTACATTTGAAACTGTACTTGGTATTAAATCTATTCTAATGGGATTTGGTTTGGAAAGTGATGCTATTCACTCACCAAATGAAAATTACCCTCTTTTCAATTTCTATAAAGGAATGGAAACTATTGTTAATTTCTATAAGTATTTTGCTGACGAAATGAAATAGGTATATTTTATATAATCCTGTTTGAAATAAGAATAATTGAGGCTGTCTTTTGAGATAGCCTCTTTTTTGTTTAATTTAATAAAGGCAAAATTAGAATCATTTTGAAGGGTTGCCAACAAATAGGTATTTTAATAAATACTTAAAAATATAAATGCTCAATCAGTATTTTTACTCCAATAGAGATAAGAACTATACCTCCAAAAATTTCAATAAATTTACCAAAGCGTGCGCCCATAAACTTGCCAACTTGCAGCCCAATAATTGATGCCAAAAAAGTAATAACTCCTATAATAATTACAGGCATAACTATATTTATATCAATCAATGCAAAGCTAATACCCACAGCAAAAGCGTCAATACTTGTTGCGATGGATTGTGCTATTAATTTTGAGTTCGTTAAAGTTTCATTGCCCTTGTCATCATCGTCAGATAAAGTATCGTAAATCATCTTTAATCCGATTATTGATAATAAAATAAATGCAACCCAATGATCAATTTCTTTAATATAATCTGCAATTTCTATTCCTGCATACCATCCTATCAATGGCATTAAGGCTTGAAAAACAGAAAGGGTAATTGCAATTTTTAGCTTCTCAACCCACGATATGTTTTTTATTGCCAATCCATTTGCAACAGATACAGCAAAAGAATCAACTGATAAACCTAATGCTACTAATAATATTATTAATAAATCCATCTAATTTTTTTAATCTGATTGAAACAAAAATAACTAAATATGGCGCCTTATATAATTAAGTTCATTGAGATAATAATATGAGCATGATTTATTATTCAAAAAAAAAGTGATTATGATTAATAACCACCTTTTTTTCTTTAAAAATTATTATCTAGATAATACTGCAATGATTTTTCTTCTAAATATATTTTAAATTGCTCCGACATATCGTTAACTATTGTGCCCAATAAGCACTTTTTGAAAGGACAATGGTCGTATCCCATTGGGCAATTCATTTTTGGTAGTTTTCCTTCTATTGCTTCGTAAATATCCAATAAACTTATGTCTTTTGGTTCCATTTTTAAAAAGAAGCCACCTGAAGGTCCTCTGCTACTATCTAGCATGCCAAATTTGTTTAGTCGTTGCATTACTTTTGCAACATGATGCTTAGAAAAATTAAACTCTTCAGCAAGTTTATTTACATTTACACGGTTTTTATTTTTAGCAATAAATACCATAGAATGAATACCTATGCTAGCGGCTTCGGACATATTAAATAAACTGTTTGACATAAGATTGTATTGTGAATTCTTATTAATTATTTGCAGCGGTAAAAGTACATAATTTTAGCCCATTATATTACTCAGTATACTTTTAGATTGTTTATTTAGGAATATAGATTATATATCTTATTTGCCTTATTTTTTATTGTTTTTGCTATTGTTTGCTTGTTGTTTAATGATTATAAGTCTATTAGGTTTTGATTATTGTTACACCTCTTTAAAGGCTGTTTAATTGTCAAATAAGTAAATAAGTACTTTAATTGATTTAAGTCAATTTCAATAGTGAGTTATTTTGTTCGAAAGTTGTGCCTAATGTTTTGTTTGTCATTAGTCGTAAATTATCTAATAATTAGGGATTTTTTATTATACCTTAGCTTGAAATTAATATCAAATGAGCTTAGTAACTTATAAATCATCAGCGGGATCAGGTAAGACTAGTACTTTAGTAATTGAATATCTTGCAATTGCGTTGCAAAAACCTGGGCAATTTAAACAGATTGTGGCACTTACTTTTACACAAAAAGCAACTGCTGAGATGAAGGAAAGGCTTGTGGAATATCTTATTTCCATAAAGGAAATGGATGCAAAAAAGCCTGATGGGTCAATTCTGTATATTATAGAAGCTATTAGAGATAAAACGAGATATAACTTTCATGAAATTAAAAGTAGAGCTAAGGTTCTACTTACAAATATTCTTCATAATTATGGTGATTTTGGATTCTCTACAATTGATAGTTTTGTAGTGAAAATAGTGAGAAGCTTTGCTCATGACTTAAAACTATCTGCTAATTTTGAGATAGAGTTGGATAGTAGTATAATAATAGAAGAAGCAATAGGTCAGCTTAATGAGTTAATTGGTAAGAATGAGGAAATTACCAATTTTATGATAGCTTTTACTCTCGATCAACTTGATAATGAAAAAAGCCCTGATTTGGATGAACCTTTAGCTAATTTGGGGAAACTTATTTTTGATTCCAAACATTATAATAATATTGATTTATTGAAAGATATTCCATTACAGAATTTTTTAGAAATAAGAACACTATTATTAAATAAAACTAGAGAATATGAAGCAAAAATAGAGAGCTTTGGTAAAAAAGGTCATGAATGCATTTCTAATAAGGGTTTAAGCAAAGGAGATTGTTCTAGTAGTTGGCTTTGGAGTTATTTTAATAAGTTAAAAAATAGAAAAGAGACCGAAAATATAGCGAAGCTAGAAACAGCTTCTTTTCTTAAGTTTGTGGAAAATGGAAATGATTGGTACGCTAAATCAAAACCCATTAGTTTGAAAGAAAGCATTGATTCGGCAAAAGGAGAATTATTAGATATAATTTTAGAAGCAAGAAAATTCTATATGGAAGGAATTCCAATATACTTGGCAAACAAACTTATACTTCAAAGAATAACACCATTGGCATTAATTCATCAAATGAAACAAATAATAGAGATGAATTATGAAGAGAATGATATGATTCATTTATCGGAAGCCAACCGAAAGATCTCTGAAGTTGTAAACGAACAGCACGCTCCTTATATATATGAAAGAATCGGTCAGCGATTCAATCATTTCTTGATTGATGAATTTCAAGATACATCAGTAATACAATGGAATAATATGTTGCCACTTATTGATAATAGTTTGGCATCTAATTTCCGAAATCTATTGGTTGGAGATACTAAGCAATCAATATATCGTTGGCGAGATGGCGAGGTAGAGCAATTTGCGTCGCTTCCTAATATTATTGGCGAAAATAAATCGGTTATAACTAAAGAAAGAGAAACGCTTTTAAAAGCAATGTATGAGGAGGTTATTCTTGATACAAACTATAGAAGTAAGGAGAATATTGTAAATTTTAATAATAAGTTATTCTCATTTATACTTAATAATGAAGATGATTATGTAAAGTCATTTTTTCAGAATCATATTCAAAAAACTCATAAGAAGTTTAACTCTGGAGTTGTTAAATTAACTAATGTTGCGAAAAATAAAAATGAAGAATATAAGAACGAAGACCTTATTAATAGCATTATATATAGTATAAAAGACCTTACAGTAAATCAAAACTATGAATTTGGTGATATTTGTATTTTGGCCCGTAAGAATAAGTTTCTTTCTCAGCTTGCATACAAACTTATTGATAATAATATAAAGGTATATAGTTCTGATGCGTTATTTCTAATATCCTCAAATACTGTTAATGTGATTATTAACTTTATGAATATTATTATTGACAATAATTTTGCTATTAATTCATATAGTGCATTACGATATTTTTATAAACAAAATAATAAAGGAGAGCCTGGCGAAAATATAAATTCCAAAAGTGATTTTATTAATAAAATAAATAGTATTGGTTATACATTTGATTTAGAGTTGATGGACAATATGGATGCATATGAACTATGCGAATATGTTGTGTCAAATCTAAAGTTAGAAAATTCTTCAAATCCATTCATATATAGTTTGCTTGATGTTATAATTGAATTGAGTAAAAAGAAAGGTGCGAGTATATCCCAGTTTATCGATTATTGGGAAGATAATAAAGGAAAACTAAAAATAGATTTAGCTGGTGATAAAGATTCAGTGCAATTATTAACCATACATAGAGCTAAAGGCTTGGAATTTCCTGTAGTTATTTTTCCAATAATAGAAATTGATTCAATACTAAATGGACGAGATATTTTGTGGGTAGAGCCTGATGAAGAAATTAAGGAGAAAGTTCCTAAGGTTTTAATAGGTGATTATAAATATGGCTTAAATAGTCAGTTTGCTGATATAATAAGTCAGGAAATGCATCGCAAAGAATTAGATGCTATGAATATGATATATGTGGCTTGTACACGACCGACACAAGAGTTACATCTATTTTTTAATAAGGAAAAGGATTCTCAAAAATATTGGAATGCATGTAATTCTATTAATTGGGAAGATGAGCGAGTATTTGTTAAGGAAGATAATATGGTTCAAATAGGGGAGGATAAAGAAAACACCAAGCATATTGATAAAAATGAAAATAGTGTTTCCATAAATAGTTTTATAAGTAATTTCTGGAAAGATAAGATACATCTGCAGCGAGATATTAGTAAAAATAAAGCACTACGTGATAAAGGTACTCAGCTACACTATTTACTTTCTATAACCGATAGTGAAACAAATATTGAAGACCTTATTAGTACAAACCTTAAGAAAGGAATGATTTATGAAGAATATGCTTTGGAGTTTGAGACAATAATAAAAGGCTTGCTCGCAAATTCCGAAACTAAATATTTATTTTCTACAGAGAATGAATATATAAATGAAAAAGAAATTATTACTCCCGATAATAGAATAATTAAGCCAGATAGAATATTGCTAAACAAAAATGAAATTATAGTAATAGATTATAAGTATGCAAGTTTTGGGACTATTAGTTCAAAAGATATGAATAAGTATAAGAAGCAGCTTGAAAACTATCAGGAGGTATTATCTAAGATATATGGAAAACATGTACAAGCATTGATTTTATTTTTATCTCCCATTAAAATAGTTGATGTAGTTAGTTAATATTTATTATAGTTATTTAACCACTATTAACATTTGCCACGCAATTTTTTAGAAACTAATCCGAATTTCTATATTTTTTTTGTTAAAATTTCAACAAATCATGTATTTAGCCTATTTATTTATATAATAATTAGGCTTATTACCTAGAGCTATTGAATAAAATAACAACTTTAATATTTTAATAGGTAACAGGTGACAGATATTTTATCGAAACCCTAATATACAATGTTTTATGCTTTCTTTTACGGTTAGATAGGGTTATTATTAAATTAAGATTATCTATGTTTATTGTCTATAAATATAATTAATTGTTCAATTTGTTAAAATATTATCCACTTTTTTTTGCAATTATTAATAATCTATAGTATATTGCAGTCTTAAAATCTACATAAAAGTATTTTTTAATAAACTGGTTTTTATGCCAGGAACAAAGTACAGAATACAATTTATTAAATATATAGATTTTATTATAAATACAGTTTAAAATTAATTATTAACAAACATTACATTATTATGCGAAAAATTATGTTTTTACTTGCACTCTTCTTATTTACAGGAATGCAATTAGTACAAGCGCAAAAAACTGTAACCGGAAAAATTACTGATGCCAAAGATGGTAGCGGAATTCCTGGTGTGACAGTCCTTGTGAAAGGAACAACTATTGGAACTATAAGTTCAATGGATGGTACTTATGAAATCTCATTCGACGAAAAGTACAATGTACTAGTATATTCGTTCGTAGGAATGGGAACTCAAGAAATAGAGGTTGGTTCGCAATCTACTATTGATGTTAAGATGGAATCAGGCATCACTGAAATTGAGGGAGCTGTAATTACAGCACTTGGTATTTCTAGAGAGAAGAAATCTCTAGGTTATTCTACTCAAGAAGTGAGCGGAGATGATCTTAATACTGTTAAGAACGAAAACTTTGTAAACTCTATCTCTGGTAAAGTTTCGGGTGTTCAGGTGAAAACTAATAGTAATTTTGGTGGTTCTACCAATATTATTATTCGTGGTACTACATCTTTAACAGGAGACAACCAAGCATTATTTGTTATTGATGGTGTGCCTGTTAATAATTCAAACACAAATGCATCTTCTCAAAGACAGGGTGGAAGTGGTTATGACTACGGTTCAGCTGTATCAGACATCAACCCTGATGATATTGAGTCAATCAATGTACTTAAAGGTGCAGCTGCAACGGCTCTTTACGGATCACGTGCTGCAAATGGTGTTATCATTATTACTACCAAAAAAGGTAATAAAGTAAGAAAAGGTGAAGACGCTATAGGTATTACTTTATCTTCTTCAGTAACTATGGGAATTATTGACAAATCAACTTTCCCTGAGTATCAAACTGGCTATGGTGCTGGTTATGGTCCTTATTATAGTGGTGGAGATCACCCAGGTTTATTCGAGCATATTGATTTTGATGGCGACGGAAACCCTGATTTATCAGTTCCTACAACTGAGGATGCTTCTTATGGTGAGCAGTTTGATGAGAACCTAATGGTTTATCAATGGACTTCTTCAGTACCTGAGCACGAAGATTATGGTAAAGCTACTCCATGGGTGAATGGCGCTAAAGGTCCTATTGATTTTTTCAATAATGCTTATACTTTTAGAAATAGTGTTGCTGTAGATGGTGGCTCTGAAAAAGGTTCTTACCGTGTTTCTTATACAAACACTACTCAAACAGGTATCATGCCTAACAGTAAGTTGACTCGTAATAATCTTTCTGTTTCAGGCTCTCATGAGTTTGGTAAAGGTCTTACAGTTTCTTCAAATGTAAACTATATGAATACTTTAACCACAGGTCGTAACTCTACAGGTTATTCTAATAATATCCTTTCTAGTTATCGTCAGTGGTGGCAAACAAATATTGATATTGCTGATATGGAGTCATTATATATGGATTTACCAGAAGGACAAAAAAGAAACGTAACTTGGAATCCTCATAGTTTAACAGACGGAACTCCTGAATATTGGGATAACTTCTATTGGTCACGTTACGAGAATTATACAACTGATGTTCGTGACCGTATATTAGGTAATGTACAAGCTGATTGGAAAATCACTGATTACTTAAGTATTTTGGGTAGAGCTTCTGTAGATTATTATTCTAGTATTCAAGAAGAAAGATTAGCAGTAGGTAGTACTTCACGTCGTTGGGGTATTTCTAGATTAGATGCTGGTTCAGGTTATTCTCGTTATAACTATAACTTCCGCGAAACTAATTTCGATATCATGGCTAATTTTACTAAGAACTTAACAAAAGACCTTAGTTTAAATGCTATAGTAGGTTGGAATGTAAGAAGAACAAATATTAATACAATATATGCTTCTACAAATGGTGGACTAGTAGTTCCTCAATTATATGCAGTATCAAATTCTATTAATCCAGTAAATGCACCTGTTGAAGGATCTCGTATTTATGGTGTTGATGGTATTTATGCTAGTGCTTCTTTAGGATATAAGAATTTCTTATATGTTGATGCAACAATTCGTAGAGATCATGCTTCAACTTTACCAGAAGAAAGCTCTTCTTATTTTTACCCATCAGTAGCAGCTTCTTATATTTTCTCTCAACATTTAAAAGCTGATTGGTTAAGCTTTGGTAAAGTTAGAGTAAATTATGCTGAGGTTGGAAACAGTGCTCCTTTTGCGAGTATTTATGATGTGTATTCTAAACCAAGTCCATTTGGTTCTACTCCTATGTTCTCTGTACCTAGTGTTAAGAATAATATTAATCTTATGCCAGAAAGAACTAAGAGTATTGAAGCTGGTATTGAGATGATGTTCTTGCAAAAGCGTGTTGGATTCGATTTCGCTGTATATAAGACTAATACTATTGATCAAATTCTTCCAGTATCAGTTTCTACTGCTACAGGTTACAGCTATAAGTATGTTAACTCTGGAGAGATTGAGAATAAAGGTATTGAGCTTGCTGTATTTGCTACACCAATGAGACGTGATAACTTCTCTTGGGATGTAAGATTAAACTTCTCTAAGAATACTAACGAAGTATTATCTCTTTATGATGATGTTGATAACTTAGTTCTTGGTAGTTACCAAGGTGGTATTACTATTAATGCTACAGTAGGTGAAGCTTATGGTACAATTAAAGGTACTGACTATGTTTATGTAGATCCAGAGGATAGAAATAGTGACAAAATTATTAATGGTAATAATGGTCGTTATTTAAGATCTGCTAAATCAGATGAAACTATAGGTAATATAACTCCTGACTTTAATATGGGATTAACAAACACTTTTACTTTCTTTAAGAACTTTAGATTTAGTTTCTTATTAGATTGGCAAAAAGGTGGATCAGTATTTTCACTTGACCACTGGTATGGTGATGCTACAGGACTTTATAAGTTCTCTGAAGAAAATAATGACCTTGGTAACCCTCGTCGTGACCCAATCGTATTGATTGATCCTAGTACTGGTGATCATTCAGCAGCTAATATAGATCCTAGTAGTGGTGGTATTATCAATTCTGGTGTTATTCCAGTACTTGATGCTGCAGGAAACCCAACAGGAGAGTATGAAGAAAATGCTATGAGAATAAGAGCTAACTGGTACGGTACTGATGGTTATGGTGTAAGCCCTAATGCTCGTTTCGTATATGATGCTTCTTACCTTAAATTAAGAGAAATGTCTTTAACTTATGTTCTTCCTAAAGAAATATTAGGAGAAGGTTTCTTTAAAGGTGCTTCATTTAGCTTAGTAGGTTCTAACATATGGATTATTTTTAAGAATCTTCCAGATGCAGATCCTGAAGCAGGTTTAAGCTCAGGTAACCTTCAAGGTTTCCAAAGTGGTGTGATGCCAACTACTCGTAATTTTGGTTTTAACGTAAACTTACAATTTTAATAACAATCGACTATGAAGAAAATTTTATTTATATTATTAGTATTTGTTGTAGCATCTTGTTCAAAAGATTTTGAGGAGATGAATACCAATACTAAGAGTCCGGTTGCCGTTTCCGGTGAGACGTTGTTTACCAACGCACAAAAAAATCTGGCAGATCAATTAGCAAGTGTTAACGTGAACACCAATATTTGGAAATTATGGGCGCGTTATATCACTGAAACTACTTATGTGGATGAGGCTAACTACGATATAGTTAATCGTACTCAACCAGGCAACGCTTTTCGTACATATTACCGTAACGTTTTACGCGACCTTCAAGAGTCAGCGGTTATCATGGAAGAAGCAACTTTTGCAGCTCCTGAAGATATTGCTGCTAAGGCTAATAGATTAGCAATTGTTGAAATACTTAATGTATATGCGTATCAAAGACTAGTAGATATGTTTGGAGATATTCCTTACACTGAAGCTCTTAAAGTTGATGAAACAACTACACCTAAGTATGATGATGCTGAAGGTATCTATTCTGATTTATTTAGTAGATTAAATACAGCTATAGCAGAATTAGATGATGCTAATGGTAGCTTTGGATCTCAGGATATTTATTATGGTGGTGATGTAGCTATGTGGAAGAAGTTTGCAAACTCTCTAAAACTTAAAATGGCTATTACTGTTGCTGATGTATCTTCTTTAAATCCTAAAGCTGCGGCTGAAGCTGCTGTTACTGATGGAGTTATTACTGATGCAAGTGAAAATGGTACTTTAGTTTATTTAGGTGCTTCACCTAATACTAACCCATTATATCTTGATTTAGTTGCTAGTGGACGTCACGATTTCGTTGCTACTGCTGACATCATTGATACTATGAAGTTTTATGTTGACCCTCGTATGGATCTATATTATGATTTGGCTCCTGGTGCTACTGCGCAATTAGGTGGTGCATATGGTTATAGTAATGCTTATGACCTTTATTCTCATCTTACAGCTACAATTGAAGAACCTACTTTTGAGTCAATGCTTATAAGTGTTGAAGAAGTTGAGTTTTACTTAGCTGAAGCTATTGAAAGAGGCTGGGCTGTTGGCGGAACTGCTGAAGACCATTATAATGCTGGTATTACTGCTTCTATTATGTACTGGGGTGGAGATGCTGCTGCTGCAACGGCTTATTTAGCTGATGCTAATGTTGCTTATACTACAGCTCCTGGTGCTAATTGGAAAGAGAAAATTGGTATTCAATCTTGGTTAGCTTCTTTTAACCGTGGTTTTATCGGTTATACAACTATGCGAAGATTAGATTTCCATACTTTCCCTCAACCTCCTCAAGCACGTACTGATGATGGTTCTACTCCTGTAAGATATACTTATCCTATTGATGAGCAAACTCTTAATGGAGCAAACCTTGATGCTGCTGCTGCTGCAATTGGTGGAGATAATATGTTAACTAAATTATTCTGGGACGCAAACTAATAAGTTTATCCTAATATAATATATAGAGGCTTGCCATTTGGTGAGCCTCTTTTTTGTTTTTAATATTTTAAAAAGGAAGCAAATAAATACATTGGAAGCATTGAGAGTGTTGATTTTTTATTATTTTAGAATTCTATTGTTAAAAAATATGATTTAATTTAATTGATTTATGAGTGGCAACTAAGTCAGGGCGTGATTTATTTCCCTATTTGAGAGGTTAGTCATAACGCGCTCAAAGTCGCACCCTGACATGCTTAGAGTTTGTATTAGGCCTATTATGCATTGCTGACTTGAACAAGGTGAAGCTAATAATATGCAATCTATTTTTAAGGATTTCGAAATAATTTTGAGGCAATTTAGTAGTGGAATTTTGATGGAAAATGTAAGTAAAAAGCCACTAAATAAATTATTTATTTAGTGGCTTTGTGTTTTATAGCTATAGAGTTTTTCTATAAACTTATAATTTCATAATTTGTTTAGAGATAACCAATCTTTGAACTTGATTTGTACCTTCATATATTTGGTTAAGCTTAACGTCGCGCATTATTTTTTCTACTAGGAAATCTTCTGAATAACCATCGCCTGCCATTATCTGTACAGCATCTGTGGCAATTTTCATTGCATTATCAGAAGCGTAAAGTTTAGCCATTGCTGAATACATAGAGGCTTTTCTGTCTCCATTATCGTAAGCTACAGCAGCTTTATGTACTAACGCACGAGTTGCTTCCAAGGAAGTAGCCATATCAGCAAGAGTAAACCCAATAATTTGTTGTGCAGAAATAGGTTTTCCAAACTGAATGCGTTGTTTAGACCAATCACGAGCAGTTTCGTATGCAGCACGAGCTGCTCCTAAAGCTAAAGCACCAACACCATTACGAGTACGATCAAAAGTCTTCATAGCAATTAAGAACCCATGTCCTTCACCTCCTAGTAGATTCTCTACAGGAACTTCTACATCGGTAAAGATAATCTCATTCTGTACCGAAGCCTTTTGCCCCATCTTTTGCATACGTGGCTTCATTTCAATACCTGGAGCATCAGTAGGAACTACAATTGCTGATAAACTACGGCTTCCACGATCAGGATCAGTAAGTCCAAATACAGTTAAAAAAGTTGAAACTTCAGCGTTGGTAATAAAACGTTTATGACCATTAATTATGTATTTATCACCTTTTTTAATAATAGTAGTCTTAATACCTTGAACATCACTACCTGCATTTGGCTCTGTTAAAGCATATGCTGCTACACCTTGCTCTTCATGAATTCTGCCAAAAAAACGTTTTTGTTGATCCTCATTAGCAGCCAAAATAAGTGGAGTAAGTGCTAATGTGTTAGCCTCTATGCCAATTCCAATTCCTATACAACCAGCTCCTAACTCCTCAGCAGCAATTGCTCCTTGTATTAGTGAGTATCCGTTGCCTCCAAATTTTGTTGGAATAGGACCATTCATTAAGCCTTCACTATAAGCAGTCTTTACTACTTCCCAAGGGAATTCAGCAAGTTTGTCATATTTTCTTGCATTAGGGATAATTATCCTGTTTGTAAAGTCGCGATATTTTTCTTGAATCTCTTGCTCTACTTTGTTTAAATTAAAATCCATATTATTCTGTTTTATATGTTTTTATGTGGTTTATGTTCATCTCTCTAAAAGAAGCGCAATTTAGTAAAATTTTCAGCTTGTTTTATAGATATTTTATGGCTATTCGTAAATTAATTAATTAGGAAAAGAAGTATATTTGCATACTTAGTAATTTAAAATAAGGCCGCAGCAATGGAGAAACATATTTTATCAAAAACTACATATATAAAGGGTGTACAATGTATGAAACAATTGTACTTAACAAAGAAATATCCAAAGCTAAGAGATAGGCTACCTGCAGAACGACTAGCTATTTTTAGTAGAGGAACCAATGTTGGAATATATGCTCAAGATTTATTTCCTGGTGGAATTGATGCAGGACCTAAACATTATACACAATATCAAAAAGCAGTTGCTCGAACTAAAGAATTGATGGAAAATGGCCAAGAGGTGATTTATGAAGCTGCATTCCAGGCTAATAGAACTCTTATACTACTTGATATCTTGCTTAGAAATGGTGATAAATGGGATGCCTATGAGGTTAAAAGCTCAGTTAAACTTTCTAGAACGTATTATAATGATGCTGCGTTGCAGTATAATGTGATTGTAAATTCTGGCATAGCTTTAAATTCATTCTCTCTAATTTATATAAATAAAGATTATAAACTCGATGGAGATATTAATATTCAGAAACTGTTTATTATAACTGATGTTACACAAGATTGCATTAAACAGCAAAGCTTTGTAAAAGATAAAATAGGAGAGGAATTATTAATGCTGAATCAGGATGAGCCTCCAATAATAGGGATAGGTAAACAATGCTTTGAGCCCTACGATTGTGATTTTATTGGTCATTGTTGGAAGGGTATTAAGAGACCTTCTGTTTTTGATATTCCATCCATAGATATTAGTCGTCAATTTGTTTTATATAATAAGTACGGTGGTTTGCCCAATATTCTGCAAAATGAAAAATCAATAGACGAATTTGAGACTATTGAAATGAACTGTCAGATAGAGAAAATGCCACATTTAGATCTTTCTGAAGATACATTGAATGATTTTGAGGAATTATATAATTCAGAGAATCAAAAATATGCAGTAAAGATATTGTATTTTACTCCAGCTTTGCCATTGTATTCAGGAACTAAACCATATCAAAAGATTGCTTTCGCATATTCATTAATGCCACTTGATGGCTTAGGTAATGTGGAATTATTTATAGCTAATGGACAAAATAATCCTAATGAAGAAATATTTGATAGGTTATTGAATGATTCTAAGAATATAGATTTGTTGGGATATAATATTAACACAAATTATATAGAAGTATTAGACCTTCAGCAGATAGTAGATAATGGTGAGTATTATCATCCTGCTATGAATACGGATTATTCTAATAAATTGCTCTCTAAAGCAATGGATATAAGGCCACAATGGGGAGCTATAGAGAGTGATATTGTTGCAGCTCAGTATTATGATGAGATATTAAGAGGCCATAAAAAAAGTAAAGAGAAATTATCGCTTATTAAAAACTATTTGCAAAAGGAAGTGGAGTTGGTTGGGAAATTCTTTGATTATTTAAGCCAATAATAACTGAATGATAAGAAATATATTGTAAAAAAAATAGAAGAATTATAATTATTATAATTCTTCTATTTTTTAAACAGTTTTCTTTTTAAAACGCTCTAATGGTATAACCCACACTTACTTGAAATGATTTGTTTAATATTGATGGAGCTCCGTCATCTGATTGAAACACCTTATTTGTGCCTACTTCATACCTAAAGTCAAAATTTAATCCATTAGCAACTAATCCTATTCCTAAGGCCCAACTTAAATCAAAGTTTGCTGGAGATTGGTCTAATTCAAATACCTCGTTCTCATAAATAACCTCTCCTTTATCATTCTCAAGATCAATAGTTCCTGTAAAGCTATCGTGAATTAGATAATTAGAAACAATCCCTCCATCAAAATGGAAGTAGTTAGACCTATCACCCATTTTTAATTGTAGTATAAAAGGGATACTAAGGTACCCTAGTTTTTGCTCCATCTTTAATAAACCACGTCTAACTTTGTCCTCGTAATAGTACTGAAATGCGGATCCTTTTCCTGAATATAGCAATTCCGTTTGCAATGCAACATGGTCTCCAAAAGAATAATTTATAATAGCACCTCCTAAAAATTTAACTTTTGGATCTGGAATAAAGTCTTCCATACCCACACCAGTTAAATTTGTTGAAGCTCCACCAATTTTGCCACCGACGCTAAGTTGCCCCATAACACTTGATGTGCCTATAAAAATAAATATAATTAATATTGAGAATATCCTTTTCATTATATGTTTAGTTATTGATTTATTATTTATGTTTTCAGAATGCTAAAATATATAAAAATCTAATCAATAATATATACAAGTTATATTCATTTAGATATTTATATTTTTAGTAAATTAATATCGTATTAATAATGTAAAAAGGAAACAATGTTAATACTACATTTGCAGGATAATTATAAATACATTAAAGTTGCAAGATTTAACAAAAGGTAGTGTAGGTAAGAATATTCTTCTGTTTTCATTGCCATTATTAGCAGGTACTTTATTTCAACAATTATACAATGTTATTGATAGTATAGTTGTAGGAAATTATATAGGTAAAGAAGCACTTGCTGCAGTAGGAGCGTCATTTCCTGTGATTTTTGTTGCAATTTCGTTACTTATTGGCGTATCCTCAGGCATATCTGTGGTTATTTCTCAATATTATGGAGCAAAGCAGTTCGATAATGTTGTTAAAGCTATAAATACATTTTATGCATTTGTTTTGGTAACATCTCTCTTTTTCTCATTTTTGGGAGTTTATTTTGCAAGAGATGTTTTTGAGTTACTTAAACTTCCAGCAGAATTACTTGATGATGCAACACTATATCTTCAGATTTATCTTGGGGGAATGGTTGCTATGTTTGGGTTTTTTGGTACAAACGCAATATTGCGTGGTATGGGAGATTCTAAAACACCTTTATACTTCACTATAGTATCTACAGTGTTGAATATTGTACTTGACCTTTTATTTGTATTAGTATTTCATTGGGGAATTGCTGGTGTTGCCTATGCTAGTGTAATATCTCAAGCAGTTAGTTTTATTGGTGCAGGAATTTATTTAAATAGAAGCTCATCACTTATAAAGTTTAGTTTTAAGAATTTGGTAGTAGATTTTGATATACTTATTAAAAGCTTAAAAATTGGTTTGCCTACAGGTTTACAACAGAGTTTTGTAGCCCTTGGTATGATTGCTATTATGCGTATTGTAAATGATTTTGGAACAGATACTATTGCTGCTTTTACGGCCGCTAGTAGGTTAGATTCTTTTGCCTCTATGTCGGCAATGGCATTTGCTTCTGCTTTGGCTACTTTTGTTGGTCAAAATCTTGGTGCTAATAAGATTGATAGAATAAAACAAGGCTATAAAATCACCCTACTTTTTTCATCAATTATGTCGATATTGGTTTCAGTACTTATGTACTTCTTCGGTAGAGAGCTTATTATGCTGTTTTCTACAGATCCTAATGTAATCGAAATAGGGTATAATTACTTGGTAATTGTAAGTAGCTTTTATGTGTTATTCTCTGCAATGTTTGTAACTCAAGGTTTATTGAGAGGTGCTGGTGATACACTGATACCAATGTTTATTACTCTTTTCGCATTATGGTTACTTAGAATCCCTATTTCATACTACCTCTCAAGACCAGAGATAGGTTTAGGTGCTGATGGTATTTGGTGGGGTATTCCAATAGCTTGGACTTTTGGTTTCTCGGCATCATTAATATACTTTCTTTCTGGTAAATGGAAAAAGAAAGGCATTATTAAACATTAGGTTTATTATTTGCTTTGTAATGAAGTAATATAATTAGTAACTCAACTTCAACCTTAAGAAAGCAAAATTAAACTGTTTTTTCACACTTGAACCGGTAATAGGATCAGTAGTATTCCCTTTAAAATATTGATATACAAAGCTGAATTCTAGGTTATCAGAAAGTGAATAATCAATACTTGGATTAATAAATACACTATTTGCATCAGGATAATACATTCCACCTAGTGATATATTTAGTAGTGGAGTAATTGGGTATTTGGCATTTATAAACATATTCCAAGGCGAGAAAGAAAGGTATTTAGCATTTAAATTTGAAGAATAGAAAGTAGAGAAATCAGAGATTGGATTGTCTTTTGTGATTTTAGTATACAGTACTTGAGCCATTATATTTAAGGAGTTTTTGAATGTATAATCAAAAGATGCTGTTGCACTTATGGAAGCTTCTCTTGTTGTATCATTTGCATCAATTGGATGAAAATAAGTAGCTTCACCTCTAAATCCTATACTTTTAAGTGCTCCCGCCCAACCAAAGCCGGCTATATAATCTCTTTGCTCCATTTCGCCTATAATGAATTGCCAATCGTAGCTCCATTTATTTACTAATAACTTAGCCGCAGTAGTTAACCTTTTTTCGTAATTTACTGATGAGGCAAGCTCAATAGACGAAGCTGCGCCAGTATAATATTGTACTCGTAATGCATCACTGCCAGGCTTTTCGGTATAGTCAAAATCAAAATATGAGTATGTATTGAAAATGTCGTTTGGGTTCCAGATTAGTGTTCGCCCCCAGTTTATTCTCTGACGACCTAGCGATATATCCCAATCTCCTTTTGTATATTTAAAGAAAAGGCGGTCCATATTAATATTAAGTAAAAAATTCTGTTCACTTATTATATTTTTATTCATGTTTAGATAGCCCGTCTCTGTTTCAATCATAATATCATAATTTGGAATTAGAAGAACAGAATTGCCATAAATAAACCTAGTTCTGAGCTGTGCAGTAAATGTTAGATTGTTATTAAAAAAATAGTTGAAGTTAGTTCTGTTATGCAGTTGGTTGTCTATTAGCCACTTATTTGAGATGCTATCAAAACTATTTGTGTTCATAAAAGATGTATAGCCACAAAGTGACCACTTTTTATCATCATTTTGTGAATACAAAATAGAGCTAATCATTAATAATAGTAGAACTATAATAAACTTGCGCATCAATTTCTTTGATTTAATACTGTAAAGCAAAAATAATGAATAAATTGCTATAGTTTTAATTTATTAAAGTGTTGTAATACTTATTTTATAAGCTCTTGTAGTCTCTTGTAATGTAAGCCATAATATAGTTATATGCTAGTTTTTGCAAGTCAATATTGAGAGAATACTATTTAATCATCGAATCAGTAATTTTAATTCTACATTCGCATACTCCTCCGCCTCCAGCTGACTTGTCAATTACGTCAAACACCCAATTTGAGCAGTCATTCAAATCCAAATTAAGATACAAACTGTCAAAACCTATTATTTTGTAATTAAGAGAATCATTAAATATACAACAAGAACTAAAACCATTAGTTGTACCAATACCTTGTTCGCTAGCAATAACAACAATGCTGTGCTTTTCAATCACTATAGTATCAAAATTATACATAGCATATGTTTCTGTATACGCAGTGTCAGTATATAAAGAAATATCATACTTTGAATTGTTTTGTATAACTTTACTATAGCTTACACCTGGGTCACATGCTGAGAAAAGCAATATAGCCATTCCTAAAATCAGTGAAATATAATGTATTGTTTTCATAATGTATTATAATATTCTAGTATGATTTATGATACAAAACTAGCACTTTAGTGTTAAATAATTAGATTTATTCTATTCCCATTATTACCTCTTTTAATTGTATTTTGCCTTTATTGCTTACATCAGTTCTTGCATCAATACACTGGGTCACTTTCTTTTTAAATTTCCAACAAGTCATTTGACGTAAGTCTATAGTAGTTGACAATTCTATAGAAGGTACTTTAGGATCCGAGCACACCATATGTGCTATCTTAAAAGCGTCAGGAAGATAAATCCTACATCTATGAAATATTGTATTGGCAGTTGCTGATTCATCTTTTTTGCATTTAGTACATCGTCGCGAGTATGGAGATTTGCCTTTGCAGTAATGAGTATGCCCGCAATTTTTGCAAACAAAGCCATCTTCCCATTTCTGTTTTGCAAGAAATGCCAAGCATTTTTCTTCGTCATTGAAGAATGAATGAAACTCTTTAATACTTATTTCGCCAAAAATTGTTAACATAAAAATGTAAAATACTGATAATAAACTATATTACTTTCGATTTTGCAAAAGTAAATATAATTAGTGATATTTAAGCGCTAAATTAAAATAAAAAGACTATTTTCGCGCCTAATTATTAAATAAAGATATTAAAGAAATATGAAGAATAAGTTTTTATCAGTAATATTAGCAGGAACATTATTCTGTGGCTTAAGTTCATGTAATAATGTAGATGCTGAAGCGGCCCTTGATAATCCTGAAGTTAAAGTTGAGGAAAATGTAGCAGAAGAAATTAGTGTTGAAAAAACAGTTGTATTAGAAGAAACTGTAACTACTGACAATGTTTCCGGAGAGATTGACAATAATGGTAAAGTAAAGCATATTAATACAGAAACATTTATAGCTGAGGTGTTTGACTATAAAGCGAATCCGCAAAAATGGGTCTATAAGGGTACTAAACCTGCAATTATTGATTTTTATGCAGATTGGTGTGGTCCTTGTAAAAAGCTTAGTCCTATTATGGAGGAATTGGCCATAAAATATAAAGGACAAGTTAATTTCTATAAAATAAATACTGATGAAGAGAAAGAATTATCAGGAGGTGTTTTTGGAATTAGATCTATCCCAAGTATTTTGTTTATTCCTGTTGAAGGACAACCTCAAATGCAAGCTGGATTGATTCCTGCTGCTGATTTAAGTAGAATAATTGACAATAATTTATTAAATAAATAGTAACGAATGATCTGTAAATACAGGTTTTAAAAATAGAAATAATGACTGAGATATTATCAAAACAAACTTTCCTTGCGAAAGTATTTAATTACGAAGAGAATAAAGATTGGAAATTTGAAGGTGATTTACCTTGTATTATTGACTTCTATGCAGACTGGTGTCAACCATGTAAGCAAGTAGCTCCAATTTTGGAAGAATTATCAGACGAATATGCTGGTAAGATAAATATTTATAAAGTAAATACAGAAGTAGAGCAGGAATTAGCTGGTGCTTTTGGTATTAAGTCAATTCCATCAATGTTATTTTGCCCTAAAGAAGGACAACCTCAGATGGCTGTTGGTGCATTGCCAAAAGAGTCTTTAGTACAAGCTATTAATGATGTATTGCTAGCAAAATAGTATTTTAATATATATTATTACGATATTGAAAAGGATAGATTAATTTCTGTCCTTTTTTTGTGCCAAAGCTTTTTTGCTATAGTACAATTTAAAGAACATAAAAAATGTATATTTGCGCATACACATTAAAAATTAATATTATAAAATAGATATGAAAATAGGAATACTAATAACGGCTTTACTTATTAGAAGTTTAAATATGGTAATTGCCCAAGAAGATAAAAATGATTCTACAGGTTTTGTGTTTGATACTATAGCTATGGTGCCAACTACTCCTGTGAAAAGTCAACATAAATCAGGTACTTGTTGGAGCTATGCAACAGCGTCTTATGTAGAAACAGAAGTATTGCGTCTTACTGATAAAGAGATTGATTTATCAGAAATGTATTTTGTTTATTATGCATATAAATCAAAAGCAGATAACTATGTTCGTTTGCATGGAAAAGCAAATTTTAGTGCGGGTGGTCAAGCGCATGATGTATTAGATGTAATTGCAGATCATGGAATGATTACCGAAGATTACTATAATGGTATTATTCCTGGTTTCGATAATCATGTACATGGTGAGTTAGATAATATTCTTTTTGGGTTTGTGAATAATGTAAAGAAAAACCCTAGTGGTCATCTCTCTAAAGCTTGGAAAAATGGTTTTGCTCAAATGATGAACTCCTATTTAGGGGACGCAACAGAACTTGAGGAACAAGCACTAAATTTTGTAAAAGAAACTGGTTTTAATTCTGATGATTATATTGAAATAACCTCGTATATGTACAAAGACTACTATCAGCCCATAAGATTAGAAGTGCCAGATAATTGGAATTATGCTAATTATTATAATATTCCTCTAGACGATATGATGAGCCTTATTCAATCAGCATTAAAGCAGGGTTATTCTGTTTGTTGGGATGGTGATGTGAGTAGTAAAGGTTTTTCTCATAAGAATGCTTTAGCAATATTGCCAGAATCAAAGAAAGAAAACCTTCAAGGAACAGAGCAAAGTCGTTGGGAAGATGTTTCGGCAACTGATTTAAAGAAAAACATGTATTCTTTTGAGCAGCCAGTTCCAGAGAAAGTTGTTAGCGAGCAATTACGCCAAGATGCTTTTGATGATTATTCTATTACTGATGATCATTTGATGCATCTTACAGGTTTGTTGAAAGATCAAAATGGTACTTTATACTATGTTACAAAAAACTCATGGAAGGATAATTCTAATGATAATGGAGGTTATTTAAATATGTCTGATTCGTATTTAAGAATGGCAACTGTTGCTATTATGATTCATAAAGATGCCCTTCCAAAATCTCTAAAGAAGAAGTTAAAACTATAATAATTAGTTATTCCAGAATAATATGTTTTTACTAATAGCTATTGTAATACTGTTTTCATTATTAATAGATACTATAAATTATTATGGTATAAAGCTTATGATGTATAGGCTTAAGAGTAGTGGTATTTATAATATAATACTTAAGTCTTATGTTTATATAAGTGTGTTATTATTGGGATATTTTATTATTCACTTTATATATATAGGCTATCCAGGTAATGATTACGTAAAATTTCGAAGTTTCTTTTTTCTTTTTGGCCTATACCTTTTATTGTATATGCCAAGAATAGTGTTTATTATTTCGGCAATAATTCAATGGTTTTATTATGCTGTAAAGAATGTATTTGGTAATTCTAATAACTATAAAGTAAGTCGAATTCCTAAACGAAGTTTTATTATTCAGAAAATAGGGTTAGGACTTTCTGTTATCAGTTTTTTCTTAGTTTTATATGGTATGATATGGGGCAAGAGTGATTTTATTGCTCGCCAAACTACAATATACTTTAAAGATTTGCCTAAGGGTTTCGAAGGTTTTAAGATAGCCCATATTTCTGATGTGCATTTGGGAAGTTTTAAAAACAGAAGTGATGTATTAAAAGGGCTTAAGCTATTAGATACTCAAAATCCTGATATTGTTTTATTTACTGGTGATATGGTAAATAATATTGCTGATGAAATGGATGATTATATTTCCGATTTTGCAGCTATTAAACCCGCGTATGGTAAATATGCAATTCTGGGGAATCATGATATGGGTGATTATCTAAAATGGAAAAATGCAGATCTAAAGTTTAAAGAATTGAAACGTATGATAGATTATGAGCAGCAAATGGGATTTCAAATGTTGCTTAATCAAAATGATATTATTTATCGAAATGGGGATTCAATTGCTTTAGTAGGGGTTGAAAATTGGGGAAAGCCACCATTCAAACAATATGGGAATCTAGAAAATGCTTTAAAAGGTGTTGAAACAGTGGATTTTAAAATATTATTATCACACGATCCAAGTCATTTTCAACAGAGAGTTAAAGGGAAGGAAAAAATCCAATTAACTCTTTCGGGACATACTCATGGTATGCAAGTAGGGATTAGGTGCTGTGCTTGGAAATGGAGCCCCGTTTCTTTTGTTTATGAGCTATGGAATGGCCTCTATCAATTTGGTGATAATTATTTGTACGTAAATCCAGGTTTTGGTTTTATAGGAATGCCTGCCCGAATTGGTATTCGTCCCGAAATTAGTATTCTTACACTTCGTAGTATAAGTAATAAGCCCCAAGGAAATGAATGATAATATCTTTCTTATTGGTTATATGGGCTCAGGAAAAACTACTCTTGGTTTAAAAATAGCAAATCAACTTAATCGAAAGTTTATTGATTTGGATCAAGAAATTGAGAATAGAGAAGGTAAATCCATTACTGAAATATTTGAAACAATAGGAGAAGAAGGTTTTCGGAAAATTGAAAGAAAATATTTATTAAAAGTGCTTGAGGAAAAAGAATCAATAATTGCTCTAGGAGGAGGTACGCCTTGCTTTTTTGATAATATGGAATTAATTAACAAAAACAATTGTACTGTATATTTAAAAGTGTCAGCATTTATTATACAACAGCGACTTGAGAAAGAAGTTGAAAATAGACCAATTCTTAATAATATGACTGCTCCAGAAATGATGGAGTTTATACAGCAACAAATTGGTGAGCGAGAAAAATATTATCTTAAATCAAATATTATTAATGATGGTAATAGTTTGAATGAGTTGATTAAAATTATTCAAATTAATTAGTATTCTCTAAAACAATAAACTTGTGTTTTCTAGTTATACATATCCTCTTTTATAATTAAAATAATGAATAAAAAGTACTCTAAAAAAAACTACCTTTGAGTTTTTAAAACTATATAATAGTAATACAGTTATAATGACATTTGAAGAGATAAAATCACCTGTAAAACAGGAAATTATAGATTTTAATGCTACCTTTAAAGATAGCATGAAAACTACTGTGCCATTATTGGATTTAATTACTCGTTATATAGTAAAGAGAAAGGGGAAACAGATGCGACCTCTTTTTGTTTTTCTGTCTGCTAAACTTTTTGCTAAAACAAATGAACATACTCATAGAGCTGCTGCATTAATAGAGCTGCTTCATACTGCCACTTTGGTACACGATGATGTGGTTGATGATTCAAATATTCGACGTGGCTTTTTCTCAATTAATGCTCTATGGAAAAATAAAGCATCAGTACTAGTTGGTGATTTTTTGCTTTCAAAAGGTATGCTTTTGGCATTAGAAAACAAAGAGTATGAATTGTTAGAAATAGTGTCGTATGCCACTAAGCAGATGAGTGAGGGTGAACTGTTGCAAATAGAGAAAGCTCGAAAGCTTGATATTACTGAAGAGATTTATTTTGAAGTAATAAAAATGAAAACAGCTTCATTAATAGCAAGTTGTTGTGCTGCAGGTGCTGCTTCAGTTGGCGCAAGTG
The DNA here is from genome assembly GCA_029932765.1 of Bacteroidales bacterium. Lineage (GTDB taxonomy): Bacteria > Bacteroidota > Bacteroidia > Bacteroidales > UBA1556 > UBA6267. The sequence goes on from JAOZPM010000004.1 coordinate 41,655, forward strand.
AGCAAGATATCCTTCGTATGCGTAGTTTTGGAGAACATGTTGGTATCGCTTTTCAAATTCGTGATGATTTATTTGATTTTGATAGAAATACAAAAAGTGGTAAGCCTGTAGGTGGAGATATAAAAGAGAAAAAGATGACTCTACCACTTATTTATGCCCTTAATAATATGGGTGTTATCGAAAAGAAGAAAACTATACTTGATATTAAATATAGAAACAATAAAACCACAATTAATAGAGTTATTGATATAGTTATTAAGTCAGGGGGTATTGATTATGCTCAGAGTAAAATGGATGAACATCTTGATAAAGCTATGGATTTAATTAAAGATTACGATGATTCTGAAGCAAAGAAGGCACTTATCGCTTTGGTTGAATATTCAATAAAAAGAACAAAATAAAACTTACATTATGTATAAAATAATTCTAATATTTTCTTCTATATTATTATCTATTTATGTATTCGGACAAGATACCCGAACTACATTTTATAAGGATAAAATGCCTCATTTTACGGCAACTTATATTAATGATAGCATTTTTGATGGCTCGTATGTAGAGTATTATATGTCAGGAAGAAAACGACAAGAGGGAAGTTTTAAGAATAATAAGATGGTTGGTCTTTGGGTACAGTTTTATGCAAATGGTGATACTCTAAGTACTATAAATTATACAAATGGGCCTTTTATTATTTGGTTCGAAAACAGACAGATTCAAGTTATAGGCCAAGTAAAGGATGGCGAAAAATCTGGTAAATGGAAAGAGTATTATCCCAATGGTATTATTAAAAATACTGAGAATTATAGTGTTGGTAAACTTGATAAACTGTGTATTTATTATCGTGATGATTCAAGTGTAATTGATTCAGCTATTTATAATAATGGGCTACTACAGGGAGATTGGGTTTCCTATTATCCAAATAGCAATATTCGTATAAAAGGTAAATACGATAATAATAAGAAAATTGGTATCTGGAAGGAATGGTATCTCTCTGGTGAATTATTAGCAATTTCGCCATCTGATAAAGGTAAATATATAAGCTATTATAGAAATGGAAATATAAAGTCTCACGGACAAATTAATAATAGACTAAAGGATGGTGTATGGGTACTTTTTTATTTAGATGGTCAGAAAAAGGAAAAATATGAATATAAAAATGGATTAAGAACAGGAGATACCTATAAGTTCTATCCGGATGGGTCTAATAAATTTGTTGGGCAGTTTGTGAATGATAGCCTTAATGGCCCTGCTAAATGGTGGTATGAGAATGGAAATGTAGAAATGGAAGGTTTCTTAAAAGATGATTTGCAAGATTCATCATGGGTTTTCTATTTTGAGAATGGTCAAAAGGGTAGTAAGGGAAACTTTGCTGAAGGTCAGATGAATGGTGAGTGGGATTATTGGTATGCCAAAGGTGGTGCTTTATGGAAGCGTGGTAATTATAAAATGGGAATAAAAAATGGATTATGGTCTACTTGGTTCGAAGATGGACAAAAGCTTCAAGAGGGTGATTATAAAGATGGAAAGGAATCAGGATTATGGCATAGTTGGTATGATAATGGACAAGCATTAGCAACTGGTAGTTTTAATCAAGGGTTATTGGATGGGAAATGGCTTTCGTGGTTTAAAGATGGTACAAATAATTATGTATTTAATTATACTAATAATATTAAAAATGGTTCTGCAGTTCAGTATTTCTCAAATGGAAAAAAGAAATATGAAGGAGCATATAAAAAAGGAAAGAAGGATGGTAAATTCATGGAATGGTATATTACTGGTAATTTACGTGAGAAAGGAAAGTATGAACTAGGTTTGAAAGATGGTAAATGGGAGTTTTACGACAATAGAGGTAGATTGTATAAAAAACAAGGTTTTGAAGATGGAAAGCCTAGTGGTAAGTGGGTAGAGTATTATATTAGAGGTAATAAGAAAGCTGAAGGTGAGTATAATGGTGTTCTTAAAGATGGTGTTTGGTCGTATTGGGATAAGAAAGGTGATCTTGTGCTCAAACAAAGATATAATAATGGAAAAAAAGAAGAAATCTTGTTTGATATTAAATCAGGAGGATCTTTTCCAAGAAAATAGTTTGCTAAAATAGGAATTGAAATTATTGTAAAAATTAGAATATATTTATTAATTAAATGCGTAGTATCATAATCATATTTGTACTTTTTATAAGTATTTCAGTTTTGGGACAAAAAGCTGAGATTTATGGCAACGTATTTGATGAAAATGGAAAAGTTTTTGATCCAGCAGTAAATATAGCTCTTAAAGGAATTGCAGGAGGTACTACTACTGATAGAAAAGGAAATTACAAATTAAATATTCCTGCAAATAGTGAAATTATAGTGCAGTTTTCGCATGTAACACATAAGTCAAAGTATAAAACACTAAACCTTAAAGTAGGAGAGTCTATTCAGTTAAATATTATATTAGATGAATTAATTCAATTTGATACGGTAAATATTACAGCCAAACGACATGAATATACTGGAGTAACTCATATTGATCCTAAAGAAATTGAGGCAATCCCTTCTCCAAGTGGTGATGTAATTAGCGCTTTTGTTAAGCAAATCCCCGGTGTTTATTCTAATAATGAGATGAGTTCACAGTACTCAGTTCGTGGAGGTAATTTTGATGAAAACCTTGTTTATGTAAATGGAATTGAGATTCAGCGACCTATGTTGGTGAAATCAGGGCAGCAAGAGGGAATGAATTTTGCAAACGCTGACTTAGTTGATAATATTGAGTTTTCTGCTGGAGGTTTTTCTTCTTATTATGGTGATAAAATGTCTTCGGTAATGGATGTAACCTATAAACGACCAACTAAGTTTGGAGGGTCAGCATCTGCTAGTTTACTAGGGGGAAGTGTGCATTTAGAAGGCTCTGCTGCTAAAAATAGACTTCGATATTTAACTGGTATAAGATATAAAACTAATCAATATATACTAAGTGCATTGGATACGAAGGGTGATTACCATCCGAGCTTTACTGATATACAGCTCTTTGTTGCTTATGATATTACAGATGATTGGGAATTGAGTTTTTTAGGTAATTATGCAGTGAATAATTATGAAATTATACCTCAAACTCGTGAGACTAATTTTGGCACCATAATGGAAGCTCTTAGATTTACTGTATACTTTGATGGCAAGGAAGTGGATCGCTTTGTTAATTATATGGGTGCTTTAAATTTAAAGTATCATAATAATGAAACAAACTTAGATTTTACGGGTTCGGTTTATCGATCCATAGAAAGTGAAACCTACGATATACAAGGGCAGTATTGGTTAGATGTGTTACAGAATGACCTGGGGAAGGATGATTTTGGTGATGTTGCTTTTAATAAGGGTGTTGGAACTTATCTTAATCATGCCCGCAATGAACTAAATACATGGGTTGCTAGCATTCAGCATCGTGGTAGTAAAGGTAGTTTGCAGTGGGGTTTTAATTTGCGTAGAGATATTTTGAATGATCGTCTATCAGAATGGAAGATGATTGATTCAGCTGGCTTTAGTTTGCCACATCCTGATGATAATATTGGAAATGCAAACCCTAATTATTCTCCTAGCAACGAAATACATCTCACAGAAGTAATTAAAGGGAAGCAAAATTTAAATACAAATAGATTCTCTACTTATTTGATGAATGATTGGGTCTTTCAGAAAAATGGTTCAACTAGTATTTATAAACTTAATGCTGGTGCGAGATTAAATTATTGGGATTTTAGTAATGAATTGCTTTTTAGTCCAAGAATTTCTCTATTAATTAAGCCTGCAAAAAATAAGGATATTTCTTATAGAATTGCTACAGGTTTATATTCACAACCTCCATTTTATCGTGAGATGCGTTATCATAATGGTGATATAAACCATAATATAAAGGCTCAGAAGTCTGCTCATTTTGTAATGGGGACAGATTATGTTTTTCAAGCATGGAATCGTCCTTTTAAACTTACTGCCGAAGCATATGCAAAATATATGTGGGATCTTATTCCGTATGAAATGGAAGATGTTAGATTACGTTACTTTGCTGAGAATAATGCTATTGGTTATGCTGCAGGAGTAGATTTTAAGCTTCATGGCGAAATTGTAGAGCATGCCGATAGTTGGGTAGGAGTTTCGTTTATGCAAACTCAAGAAGATATTAAGGACGACTACTACTATGAATATTATAATGCTGCTGGAGAAAAGATAAGTTCGGGAATTACTGTTGATAATGTACCAGCAGATAGTGTCAAAGTGGAACCCGGTTTTATTCCACGTCCGACTGATCAGAGATTTGTATTTAATCTGTTCTTTCAAGATTATATTCCTGGTTACGAAAAGTTTAAAGTTCATCTTAATTTAGTTTATGCTACTGGTTTGCCCTATGGACCACCAACACATAAACGATATCAACAAACAAGGCGAATGCCTGCATATCGTAGAGTCGATATTGGGTTTTCGTGGCAGCTAATAGGGCATGAGACGGTTCTAAAGGCTAAAAATCCTTTACGAAATCTGAAATCGGCTTGGTTAAGTATTGAAGTGTTTAATCTATTGGAGATAAATAATACTTTATCATATATGTGGATTAGTGATGTTAATGGGAATTATTATTCAATACCTAATTATCTTACCTCGCGCCAAATTAATCTGCGTTTAAAAGTTGATTTTTAGAAATATACTTTTACATTATTAATCAAGTTTGATTTGCCTATACCTACCTTTGTTGAAGTTTTTAAACCAATACTATTTATATCTTCTCATCAATTCCTCCAAAACGCGCCATTTGTCACTCTATAAACTTCAAAA
>JAOZPM010000059.1:0-17169 GCA_029932765.1 Bacteroidales bacterium
CATGACAAATTTTAATCTTATTTTGACCCACAGGGCAATGATTAAAATTTTGTTATGTAACTCATATGACCATTAAAAATATAAAAAATATGAAACAAACATTACTATTAATATTTATAGCATTTGCAATAGGTGTAAATGCTCAAAATGATGAAAAAGAAGGATGGGATAAAGGTCTTACTATTGGGTTAAATGGAAGCCAAACATCATTTTATAATTGGGCAAAAGGAGGTGAAAATCAAATTTCCTTAAGTGGCAACATTGTGGGAAAAGCTAACTACCTAAATAAAAACATATCATGGGATAACCTATTACTTATGGACTTAGGCTCTTCACGACAAGGAAAACAAGACTGGCGTAAGGGTGATGATAGATTTGAATATAACACCATCTTCGGAAAAAAAGCTAAAGACAAATGGTATTATTCAGCTTTATTCAATTTCAAAACACAGTTTACTACAGGTTATGAGTTTGCTGATGATGGAAGCGCAACTTATATCTCTAATTTTATGGCCCCTGCTCATATAAAAATTGGTCTTGGTATGGATTATAAGCCTAATAAGGATTTATCAGTATTTATTTCGCCTGCTACAGCCAAATGGACAATTGTTAAAGATCAAGCACTAGCAGATGCCGGTAAATTTGGTTTGGAACCTGCAGAAACAATTAAAGCTGTTGATGGTAGTGATAGCATTATTATTACCCCTGCAAATAAAGTAAGAACTGAATTTGGAGCTTTAGTTCGTTTAACTTATTCTAAGGATATAATGAAGAATGTAAACTTCGGAACAATTCTTGAACTTTATTCTAATTATTTACAAAATCCCTTGAATATTGATGTTGATTGGGAGTTTATTTTTACATTAAAAGTTAATGATTTCCTAAATGCGCAAGTAAAAGGACATTTAATTTATGATGATGATGTAATGATTGACATTGATAGCAATGGAGATGGCTCTTTTGACACTCAAGGCCCTAGAACTCAATTTAACGAAGCACTTACAATAGGTATTGTTTATAAATTATAAAAAAATGCTTACTTTTGAAGTGGAATTAGTAAAGTTCTACTTCAAAATATTATAAGACCATTATATAGGGCCTATTAATAGTAGTCCCTATCTTTTTTTAAAGAAACATAAAAACAATATGACAGATAAAACAAAGAAATTGTATTTACTAAGACATGGTGAAGCTGAGGATTTTTCTGTCAATAATAATGACGTTTTAAGAAAACTTACTGATGCAGGAAGAGCACAGATCAATCAAATAGCTCAATATATAAAAGAAAATCATATTAAGATTGACCAAATAATATCAAGCCCAGCAGAGAGAGCAAAAGAAAGCGCTGAGATAATAAAAAAATTATTAAACCTACATGATATTATATATGTAGATAATTTATACCCAAGTACAACTAGTAGCATTTACGACGCTATTGTTGCTACTGAAGATAAAATTAATAGCATTTTGATTATTGGTCACAACCCTGGCTTAAGTTCCTTTGCACAAGAGTATATGCAATTTAACGCCGCTAGCTTACCAACTTCTGGCATTATTGCTTGCACTTATGATACTGCTTCATGGGCCGAATTTGCCTTAGTTACTGCAAAAAGAAATTTTGTAACATCTCCAAAATAGATAAATGTATAATACTAATAATAGAGAACTGAGTTGGATTGATTTTAATGGAAGGGTACTTCAAGAGGCCAATGACAAATCAAACCCAATTATAGAAAGAATTCGATTTCTAGGGATTTTCTCAAATAATAGAGATGAGTTTTTTAAGGTGCGAATAGCGACTCTACGCCGTATGATATTATTAGCAAAAAAAAATAGTGACGAGCAAATACAATTAAGCGAAGAATTAGAAAAAACACTCTCTGTTGTTGGAATGCAAGAAGTTACTTATACCGACTCTTTCACTCGTATTATTAAAGAATTAAAAAATAATAATATTAGTATTATCAATGAGAAATCACTGAACATTAATCAAGAATTATTTATAGAAGACTATTTTAGAGAAGTTATCCAGCCTAATATATTTCCAATAATACTTGATAATTTTAATGCAGCTCAAATGCTTAATGACAGCATTATATATATGGCTGTAAACTTATCATCTACAAAAGAAGAAAAGAAAGACCTTCATTTATTAATTGAAGTGCCTGATTATATACCAAGGTTTCATAAACTTGAAGATGACAATGGACAAACTATCCTAATATTTATTGAAGATATAATACGTTATAATTTACTGTCGTTATTTGCAAAATACAATTACGATAGTGCGGAAGGCTATATTATTAAATTTACTCGCGATTCGGAATTGGATATTGATAATGATGTTTCTAAAAGTTTTATTGAAGTAATGTCGGAAAGCGTTAAAAAGCGCTATAAAGGAATCCCCATTAGGTTTATTTATGATAATAAAATACCTAAGACGCTACTAAGTAAGCTAATCAAAAAACTGAATATTACTACTCAAGATTACCATACTCGAGGTGGTGGAAGGTATCATAATTTAAAAGATTTGATGAACTTTCCAGTGCTAAAGCCTGAGTTAATTTTCAATAAACTACAGCAAATATTTCACCCTGATTTACCAAGAGATAAACAAATTTTTTCACAAATTAGGAAGAAAGATATTCTATTAAACTTCCCCTATCATAGTTATTATCATATTATAGACTTGCTTCGCGAGGCTTCAATTGACCCAAAAGTTAAAAGTATTAAGATGACTTTTTATAGGGTAAATGACGATTCGCTGGTAATGAATGCTCTTATTAGTGCTGCGCGTAATGGGAAAAGAGTAAAAGTATATATGGAGATTCAAGCTAGGTTTAATGAAAAATCTAATATATTATGGACTCAAAAACTACAGCGAGAAGGAATTACCATTTTGCCAACTATTCCAGGGATGAAAGTTCATGCTAAACTTATATTAATACGACGTAAGCAATCAGGCAAAGATTTTTATTATACTAACGTAAGTACAGGAAACTTTCACGAGTCTACCTCAAAGGTATATAGCGATTTTAGTCTCCTAACTGCAAATCAAAAAATTGGTAAAGATGCTTTAATATTTTTTGAACTAATCGAATCAAGGTATATACCCCCAAAAATGAATACTTTGCAAGTTAGTCCATTCAATATACGCTCATTTTTGGAATCTAAAATAAAACGAGAAATACTAAATAAGAAAAAAGGTAAAGACGCTTGGATTATCTTTAAAGTAAACAATCTTGTGGATACTGCTATTACAAATCTTATTTATAAAGCTAGTGAAAGTGGTGTAAAGATAGACCTTAATATTAGAGGAATTAATATTGTAAAATCAGGGACTAAAGGTATAAGTGAGAACATTAACGCATACAGTATTGTTGGCCGTTTTCTTGAACATTCAAGAATATTTGTTTTTGCAAACAATGGTGAGCCAGAAGTTTACTTAAGTTCTGCAGATATTATGTCGCGAAATCTAAATCATAGATTTGAGGTAGTTTGCCCTGTCTTTGATAAAGACTTAAAAACTGATATTATTAATATATTAGACATACAGCGTAATGATACTGAAAAATACAGATCGCTAAATGTTGGAGAGATTAATTCCTACACAAGAAAAAATAAGGGTTTTAAAAAATTAAACTCTCAAGAATATATTTACGAATATTGGAAAAATAAACAATACTGATATAAATGACGGAGTTAGATAAAATAATAGAACTCACAGCAATTATCGGAGTTATTTCATTCTCCATTTCGGGAGCATTAACCGCAATTGAGAAGAAATTCGATATAATAGGAATTATCATTATCGGTTTTACTACTGCTGTTGGTGGTGGTACAATTAGAGATATAATAATCCCTGAGCGCAATGTTTTTTGGGTAATAGAGCCCATATACATATATATGGCTATTATTGGAGGAATCATTGCAATACTTTTTCGAAAGAAACTACAACACCTACGGACAACCTTGTCGCTATTTGATACTATAGGATTAGGACTTTACACTATTATTGGAGTTCAGGTGGGAATTCATTTCAATTTACCAGGAGTTTCATGTGTAATATTAGGTGCTGTAACTGGTACATTTGGTGGTGTTATAAGAGATATATTAGTGAATGAAGTTCCATTAGTTTTTCAAAAAGAAATATATATATCCATAAGTATTCTGGGTGGTTCAATCTATTATTTTACAAATTATTTCTTCCCAGGCACAGCGTGGGTAGAGTTAGCAAGTATTGCTATTATAATTATTCTTCGACTAATTGTTGTAAAATTTGAGATAAGCTTCCCAACACTATCAAATAAAGAAAAAACAAAACAGTAATAGTATGCAATTTGCAGTTATAGATATAGGATCGAATGCAGTACGACTTTTATTCGCAAATGCGAATGGAGATATTGACAATATTATAGTTGATAAAGCCTCGCTAATAAGAGTTCCTTTACGATTAGGGAAAGACGTATTTAATAATTCTAAGATTTCTAAAGCTAGAGAAAAGAAACTCATAAAAACCATGAAAGCCTTTAAGATTTTAATTGGCGTAATGGAACCTTATAAAGTACGAGCTTATGCTACATCGGCAATGCGTGAGGCAAAGAATAGCAATAAGATTATTAAACATATAAATAACGAGATTGGCATTTCAATAGAAATAATTAGTGGATCGAAAGAGGCAGAGATAATTAGAGAAATAAATAAAATGATATTTACAAATCCTCAATACATACAACTAATGGTAGATGTAGGGGGAGGAAGTACCGAGATATCAGCGGAGAAGAATGGCAAATTAATTAAACTTAAGAGTTTTGAGATTGGAACAATTCGTATGCTAAACAATAATTATGATACTGGTATTTGGGACGAAATAACTAATTGGCTATCCGAATTTAGAAAGGAAAAAGGGAGAATAAATGTAGTAGGCTCTGGTGGAAATATTAATAAAATAAAAAAAATATTTGGAAATAGTTCAGGGATTACTCTATCTACAGAAACATTAAAACAAACTATAGAAACACTTGAACCACTGAGTATTGAGGACAGAATTAAAAACTACAATATGCGAAAAGACAGAGCTGATGTGATTGTACCTGCTGCCAAAATATTCTATCATATTCAGGAGGTTTTGCAAAGTGACATAATACATGTTCCTAAAATAGGCCTTTCTGATGGCATGGTGCATCAATTATATAAAGAATTCCTACAGGAAGTAGAAAACGAATAATTACCTACAATGCTTAGTATAATCTTGTAAGTTTTTCACCCCATACTTTTCAGCCAATAGATAATTCTCGCAAGCTTTAGTATTATTCTTGAATATTTTTTTATACAATTCAGCACGTAATTTATAAGCAGCACCATAGGTGTTATTTAGTTCAATTGCCTTATTGGCACATTCCAATGATTTATCAAAATTGCGTAAATTGAAATATGAATTCCCCATATTTAAATATGCTTCGGCATTCTGACTATCCATATCAATAGCTGCCTGATAATGAACAATTGCCTCTTTAAATCTAGAATTACTATTCTCCTTTATTCCAGAATTAATTTCTCGTCTAATTTCTTTCTTAGTATCAGTACATGATACTATAAATACAATAATTATACTTACTATAAAAAACTTTAACAAATTCATATTTATCATCTTTAAAACAATGCAAAAATAGAACATATTAATAAGTACTACACCTAAAAACAATTATAATTTGGTAATATAATATTTCTTATTTTTGCATGTTAATATATAATATATACCACTAATATATAGAGTGAAATAATATAGAACTATAACAATACCAAAATAAAAATAATGACAAAGGATAATACACAAGACCAGATTGACAAAAATGAAGATCAAGTTGATAAAAAGCTTGAGGATAAAAAAACTAGTAATCAAGATTACGAGATTGATTTAGGTCAGGTATTTGGCAAAATAGGGAAAGGCATTATTAGTATGTTTACATCTCTTTTTGATTTAGCTAAATTCTTATTTCTTCAGATTGTAATTTTTTCTCTTTTCATAAAGAAAAACGCTTTAAAATTAGCCATTGGTACTGCAATAGGGCTAATATTTGGAATTGCTCTACAGTATTATTCAAGTCTTGATAAAAAATATGAGTCGAGCATGACTCTATCACCTAATTTTGGTAGTACTCTACAATTATATAAGAGCGTTGAAATGTTTCAGAGTTTGATTGATCTTGAAAACTATGATGCACTAGCACAAAAACTTAATATAAGTAAGGAAGATGCTGAAAGCCTTATTTCTTTTGAAGTAGAGCCATTTCTTAGCAATATAGAAAAGGTAAAAGCTTATCAAGGATTTCTTTCATTAGCAGATAGTATTACTGAAACAAAATTCCCTTTTGACGATTATTTTGAGAATGTATCTGTAATTGATTATGGTTACCATATTATTACTGTAGTATCTAGAAAAGAAAATGTTTTCAAACAATTAAAAGATCCAATTCTTGCATCAATAATTAGCAATAAATATTTTGCTAGAATTAAGGAAACTTCTTATAAAAACCTTGTTTCAAAAAAGGCAAATCTTGAAGTATCTAAATTGAATTTAGATACATTAGGAGATTTTTATAAAGAGCTGCTTATACTAAATGCACAAAAAGAAACAAATGGTAGCGGAACAAATATATTTATGGCAAACCAACAAGCCGAAAGCAATAAAGAACTTATTGTTTTTAATAAATATATGAATATTGACAATGAGATTCTTGATATTACAAGAGCTATTACAAATGAGAAGAGAATCGTTAATGTTATCTCTAATTTTAATGAGTTTGGATCTCAGATAAAGAATAGTTATTTAAAATGGGGTGTAATTGATGGGTTCTTATTAACTCTTTTAATACTATTAATGATTGAAGCTAATTATTGGATGGTTGACTATGTTAGAAATAATATTAAGCAGAAATAAGAAGACCTTCAAGATATAAAAATCAAAAGGCTTTGGGAAATCTCAAAGCCTTTTGTATTTGTAAATTATAACACAAATAATGAACGATATATTACTATCAATAGCATATTTTCCTCCAATTAGTTATTTTGCAGCAATGGCGCAATCTAAGAGTGTTATGATAGAGGCAAACGAGCATTACCAAAAGAAGACTTATCGAAGTAGATGCTATATTGCAGGACCTCATGGTAAGCAAACTCTTAATATCCCTATTATTAGGCCTAGCAATAATCAAACTAAAATAAAAGATGCATTAATTGGAGGAGATCAGAATTGGCAAAAACAACATTGGAATTCAATTATTACAGCATATAACTCAAGCCCATTTTTATTATACTATCAAGATGAAATTAAGGATACTCTTTTTAAGAAATATGATACAATTTGGGAATTAAATAATGAATTATTGAAGCTACTGATTGAACTATTGCAACTAAATATAGAAATTAAATACACGAGTGAATATAAAAAATCTTACGAAAGCATTCTGGATTATAGAGAACTATCCTCACCTAAAAGCAATATAAAAATCAATGATTATATACAAGTTTTTGGTGATAAACATAGATTTATAAATGATTTGAGTATTTTGGATTTATTATTCAATTTAGGGCCAGAAGCTTCCTCTTATTTACTATCAATTAATCTTGACTAACATCTATTAAAATCTTTCTATAAGCAGAGAACGTATTGGATCTTGATATAAAGCCTTTATATATTCCATCATCAATTACAGGCATATTATAATATCCTGTTTCCGTAAATTTTCGCATAGCAGTTTCCATCTTATCACTGGTAGAAACAAAGTCCTTTGGCTGTATCATATAATCAGTAATTTTCCTATCATACAAATTTTCGTCGAAGATTACTTTACGCACATCGCCAAAATCTACAATTCCAATAAATTTACCTTTTTTACCAACTACAGGAAAAACATTACGAGTAGATTCTGACACATAATTCGTAAATTCTTTTAATGTAATATCCTTTGGAATAATTGTTAGATCAGTATCGATAACACTCTTGATGGTAAGTAGATGAAGAACAGTTTTATCTTTATGGTGCGATAATACCTCTCCCTCATCAACCATGTATTTTGTAAAAACCGATTGCGGTTCAAAGTATCTACTCGTTACAAACGATATAGTTGAAACAATCATAAGTGGAAGGATTAGAATATAACCATGGGTAATCTCCGCAGCAAAGAAGATTGCTGTTAAAGGTGCATGCATAACTCCAGCCATTAAGCCAGCCATACCCACAACAGTATATTCTTTGACACTTATATTCAATGCTGGATTTAAATAGTTTATTAGTGTGCTATACATATAACCAACTAAACCACCCGTAAAAACAGAAGGAGCAAAAAAGCCACCAACTCCACCACTCTCAATCGTAAGTGTAGTACTAACTACTTTAAGGAAAGCAACAACAAGCATTAATGCCATTATGACCCAAAACTCATCCCTATATGCGTATAAGAAACTTATATCTGTCATATCCGAAGCATTACCTTCAATAATTTGTTTTAAGGTATCGTAACCCTCACCATAAAGTGCAGGGAATAAATATATCAGAACTCCTAAAATACTCACCCCTATAAGTAAGCGTGTAATAGCAGTATCATAGGACTGCATTTTTTTATGTATCGAAAAAGTTACCCTCTTAAAATAAAGACTCATCATTCCAGAAAGAACTCCCAAAAGCAATAAGAAAGGCAACTGCGAAAACCCAATTTTTTCTATAAAGTTAAATTGAAAAACAACCTCACTAGGCATTACAGCATTTGATATAATTGCTGCCGAAATAGATGCAATAAGAAGTGGTATAATGGAATTTGCTGTTAGGTCTATTACTAGCACCTCCACCACAAAAATTATTGATGCAATAGGAGTAAAAAAGATACCCGACATAGCAGCCGCAGCTCCACAACCAAGCAATAATGTAGTTTGCTTATGATTTAGATCGAAATAAGTACTAATAATAGAGCTAACCGAAGTGCCTGTGCTAATTATTGGAGACTCCAGTCCTGCAGAACCACCAAAAGCTGAGGTAAGAATTCCACCAAAGAATGCACTTATTGCTTTTTGTTTTCTTATTTTTCCCTTGCGCTGCGACAAGCTCATTAGTATACCATAGATACCATGATTTTTGGGATCCTTAATAACTTTATGAATAAAGAAAACAGTAATAGAAATTCCAATTATTGGTAATAAGAATAAAAAAATACTGTTTGAACCAGCATTAATATGCTCAAGAATTAAATCCTTAATAAAAAGCACTGCGGTTTTCATTAAAGCTGCAGCCAATCCAGTAACTAATCCAATAAAGATACTTAGTAAAATGAAAAACAATTCCTCATTAACGCCTTTACTGCGCCAAGTATGAAATTTGTCCAAAATACCAGTATCAGTCATTTCTTTTAATAAGTTTTTCTAAAACCAGAACCTATAACCAAGTGCTAATTTTATTGGGGTGAACTTATGATGCGATATACTTCCTCCTATTGTACTCGTAAATGTAGCATACTCATAATCTAAAGAGCATATTATTGCCGACGTTGAATTAAGAATTATATTATAGAACAAACCTCCGCCTATAAACATTCCTAAATCACCATTTTCTCCTACAATATTATTAGGAAATGATATTCCCCCCTGCAAATATATACCAAAATCACTAAAAGGATCGGTATAAATAGCATACTCAAATCTTCCATAAAATTTATAAAAAAAAACCTCTTGATTATATGAAGAAATATCGGTTACTGTATTTCCATACATTCCTTGCCATTCTGCACCACCACCTATATTCGACTTTCCAATTTTATACATTAAGTTTAAACCTATGCCAGGTGTAAATAACATTCCTTTTGAGCTAGGATAATTTATTGAATCAGGAGCTGGTCCAATAGTTGTTTTATTCAAATCGTAAGAATACATACCTACTCCTGCAGCAATATACGGCGTAATATAAAACCTACTTTGCGAGCTACTAGCACAACTGCCATGACGTAGCTGTGCCTGACTTAGTAATGAAACTGATAGCATTGGTATTAATAAAAGCAAAATATACTTTCTCATAAACTCTTTTTTTTAATTATGTAAAATATACATATTTAATAGCACTATATATCGTTTAGCAACTGAACTAAAGTACTATGAATATCATTTATTTCCATTGGTTTTTTCATAATTATATTGTCCTCATTAAGAAGAAGAATAAATGGTGTACTATTTATATTAAACAGATCTACCAAAGGACTACTAAGACCTTTCAAATCTGAAACAGAAATCCACTTCATCGAAAATTTATTAATTTCCTTTTTCCAAATCTTTTCATCATCATCTATAGCCACGCCAAAAGATACTAAGCCTTGAGATTTATACATTTCTGCTATCTCAAGTAAACTTGGCAGAGCGTCGGCACAATGCTGACAGTCGCTACTATAAAACACTATCATCTTTGCTTTACCTTTAGTTTTATATAAATTATACTCAACTCCTGAAGGATCACTTAGAACAAAATTTGGTGATTTTTTACCAGGCTTTAGCGCCTTTATTCTTTCTGAAAGATGAGAGTAATAAACGGTACTTACTCCCGATAAAGTATAATATGGTATATAATAATCATCAATAAGATGGACTAATACATTCTCATAAACACTTGGCTCAAAAGTTTGGATAAACAAATCTAAGCAATACTCATAAACCTTATTATTACCAACAGCCATTGCCATTACTTTATCTATTACATAATTATAATTAACAGTAGAGGCTGGTGCTCCATAGGTTTGTATATAATCATTAATGGAAGTATATAATACTTTAGTCTGTAAAAATCTTTCGTCGCCAAAATTTATATTATCAAAAAAGTGCTCTCTAAGAAACACATCCTCATCATCATATTTTTTCTTAGGGTTCGCCTTATTATAATTTTCCATATCAGGGACCAAATATGCCTCTAAAAGTACTGGTGCAAATTTATCTGGATATTTTTTTCCTTGGGAATATATATAATTCTCAATATTTTTATTAAAGGTATTTATCCTATTTTCAATTTTTTTAATATCCGGATGATTCGAATCATAGGTTTTTTGTTCAATTTTACGAATCTGATATTCAAGATAAACTATACTATCTTTTACCAACATTGCATATTTCCAATAGTCAAAAAGAATTTTATTTTCAATGGACTTTCGAACATCCATCGACGCTAAAAGATTATTAGCATTAGCACGAATAACTATTTCTTCCTTATTAATAATAACTTCGGAATATAATGAGTCGTTAAAATAAATGCTATAAACTCCCGTAGGCAGTATATCTATATTAAAGAAAACAAAAGAGCCTGTAGATTGTTTATAGGCTGTATCTATTGGCTGCATATTATCTCCATTAATACTAAATAGCACAGCTTTATCGCCATAGAAACCTTTAATATTAAAGAAGAGGTTATTATTCTGTGCATTGATAAAAGTACTAAAGCCAAAGACTAAAATAAGTACCAAAAATATTTTTCTTATCATCATAATTATTAATTATTTATCAGTAATTACAAATACTGTTCGACGATTTTTCGCTCTACCTTCCTCAGTATTATTTGTAGCCACAGGCTTTGATTCTCCATAGCCCTTACTAGTAATTTGGTTTGAGGGGACTCCTTTTTCCAATAGAAATTCAAAAACAGATTTTGCTCTATCACGAGACAGAATTAAATTAAATTTATCGTTTCCAACATTATCAGTATGCCCTTGTATTTCAACAATAATATTAGGATTATCAATTAAGAAATCGTAAAAGCCTTCAATTACATTTTTTGATCTATTATTAAGTTCTGCAGAATTAATTGAAAAATACACATCATCAAGATTATATGATTTACCAACTTTTACTTTTTGCATTTGCACATCTACCTTTATTGGCACATCAAATCTCACATCATCCTTCGAAATATATTTAGAAACATAAGTATAATCTTTCTTCTTTACTACCATTGTATAATCTGATTTCATAACCATGGCAAAGGCATAATCTCCAGTTTCTTTATCAACTTTTATTTTTTTGACCTCTTTGGTTTTCATATTCTTCACCTCAATAACGGCATCATTCATTTGCTCATTATCCTCTTCATCATTTAGGTTACCTTTTACAAAAAGTACTTTTTGAGGTTGAGCTTTTTCATAAAGTTTAAAAGTATATATATTCCATGGGTCTTTTGCTTTTTGTGCTTGCTCATAAATATTAACTTCCTTAACTCCAATCTTATTAGACGCAAAAAAACCATTGACACCATCGGTACTTACAAAAAAACCAAGGTCATTATTTTTAGAGTTTATTGGATAACCAATGTTTTTAGGTTTTATCCAAGCATTATTCTCACTTAAGCGAGTATAAAAAATATCGTAACCACCTAATCCCATATGCCCAGCAAACCATTCGCCAGTAGTTTTATCTTTTCTATCAGAAGAAGAAAAATAAAGGGTCTCTCTATCGGTATGAATAAATGGAGATTTTTCATTTCCAGGGGTATTTATCGATGGCCCCATATTTACCGCCTGAGTCCATTTTCCACTAGTATCGCGGGTAGTTCTATATATATCATAGCCACCAAAACCACCTGGCCTATCACTTACAAAATACATTATTTTGCCATCGGAGCTAACTGTAGGCATAGATTCCCAACTATCTCTAGTATTAACATTATTACTCAATACTTCTATTGAACTCCATTCGCCATCCTCTATTCTTGAATAGCAGATATCACAATTTAAAGTCTTATCCTTTGTAATTTTGCAACGAGTATAAAATAACTCTTTATTATCAATACTCAAAGTTGCACCACCTTCGTTAGTTTGCATATTAAATGGCTCGGGCATATTAGCGCCTCTATCAAATTCTAAACCCGACTTTCTATTTGCAATGCAAAACTGCTCGATATAAGCACTCCCAGAATACGTATTTAATTTAGACCTTGAAGTACTTTTACTTCTTCTAGTAAAATAGATATGAGCATTATCAGGACTTAACGAAGGTAAATATTCATCATCAGTAGACGAAACATCATTTAATTTTTTAGGCTCAAAAGGCACAGGATTTGAATATATCTCATAATAAAACTTTGCGTATTTCGATAAATCAGAAGCGTCTTCAAAATGTTTCTCACGAATCTTATCATCATCAGCTGCCAAAAAACCTTCTAAGTATTTATACGCATCACCATATTTCTTATTTTCATATTGCATCACTCCCAAGTAGTAATATGAGTAGTAATTTTTATAGGAAGGGCAAATTTCTATAATACGCATATAGGCCGCTATTGCAAGGCTTTCTTTTCTGTAATTATTATGAATATCTTTGTTCAAGCGAGCTTGTCCCCACAGTGCTTGCAAGTAATCTGGCGAATCCAATATTGCCTCCGAAAAATATTTAGCCCCAGCAGTTTTATTACCTTTTTTAAGTTCTTTAACTGCTTTCTTATATAAGTTAACAGATTTCTTACTTACTTCAAAATCACAATCTTCTACTTTATCTTGAGCATAAATGCTTAAATTAAGACCAAATAAGATTATAAATAATATTATTCTTCGCATATAGTTTTATTGCATTAATTATGTATCACTCTATTTTATAAAAATAGACTAACTCATTAAAATGGACTTATAAAATCTTTAAATAATGGTGCTTCAATATCCTTATCTGATAGAATTGGCTTCTTTACTCCCCAGTCAATATTTAAATCTGGGTCATTCCATAATAGGCTTCCTTCACTTTCTTTATTATAAACATTGGTGCATTTATACGAAAATATAGTATTGCGCTCCATTGTTACAAAGCCATGAGCAAAACCCGCAGGAATCCAATACAGAAGTTTATTATCCTCTGTTAACTCAACTGCTTCCCATTGTCCGTAGGTTTTAGAATTCGTTCGTAAATCAACAGCAACATCAATAACAGCACCCTTAACCACACGTACTAATTTACCTTGAGCATAGGGTGGTCTCTGAAAATGCAAGCCTCTTAATACGCCTTTCTGAGATTGGGATTCATTGTCCTGAACATATTCAGATTCCAAGCCTAGCTCTTTAAATAAACTCTTACTATACGATTCGTAAAAATAACCTCGTTCATCGCGAAAGACATTTGGCTTAATAACCAACAATCCTTCTATCTTAGTTTTTATTAATTGCATTTTATATATTATAAAGTTTATTATAAGATTCTAACATTTTTGAAATACTAAATCTCTCTTTGGCAAATTTAAGTGCATTTTGTTGTAAATTGTCTATTAATGTCCTATTACTTATTAACTCATACATCTTAGCAAACATCTCTTGTCTATTATCAAAAAGCAATGCTGTTTTGCCTTCAACAACAATATCAGGAATACCACCTACTCGAGGTGCTAGAATAGCTGTTTTCATCAATTGAGCTTCAATAATATTCAATGGAGTCCCTTCATTCTTAGAACTCAAGACCAATATATCTATTGCAGAATATAAGGGTTGTATCTCACGCTGCCACGAAACAAAAATAATATCTGAATTTTCATCACCTTTCTCTAAATCTACTTTTAACGACAGAGCTCTTGCCTGAGCAATTAATGAATTTTTTTGATCTCCATCACCAACTATAACTAATGTGGAATTACTGGCATTAGCGTCTTTCTTTAGCTCAGAAAAAACATCTATAGTTTTAGCAATATTCTTAACATCAGCAACTCTTCCTACCATTGCAAGCAATATTCTATCTTCAGATACTCCAATATTATTTCTAAATAATAACCCATCTTCTTTAGAGTAACGAAATTTATCCTGAGAAATTGAAAGAGGTATTATCTGAATTTTATTTTCAATACTATTACCTATTTTATCTAGTATCTGTTGTTTCTGAATTTCTGATAAAGCGATAATAACATCGGTAGATTTAGCTAAATATGTATCTATATGTACCAATACCTTGGATAAGGCACTCGAAAAATAGGAATCAAAAATAAGCCCATGATAGGTGTGAATTATGCGCTTAACATTATGCCGTTTTGCTAAATACCTTCCAATAATACCAGGCTTATAAGTATGAGTATGAATAATATCTGGAGAAAATTCTTTTAGCAGTTTCTTTATCTCTGCCATGATAAAAATATCAGGGATAGGATTCAAACTTCGCTTCATATTAGCAATCTGATACATCTGAATATCAAATTTTCTGAATTCCTGCTCCATTGACAATTCATCGTCCAGCGGAGCACCATATAATAGTAGTATTTCATGATCATTACAAAAATGCTCCACCAAACTTAATAGATGGACACTAGGACCGCCTATTATTAACCTATTAGAAAACATTAATATTTTTGACATGATTATTCTATTAGATACTTTCTAAATAATATGAATAGCCTCACCATAAGCATGAGCTACAGCTTCCATTACAGCCTCACTCATAGTAGGGTGCGGATGTACAGCATTAATAATATCGTGGGCTTTTACTTTCATTAGCCTAGCAACCACAACCTCCGAAATCATTTCAGTAACATTATCACCAACCATACTGCAGCCCAGCCACTCATCTGTTTTAGCATCAAAAATAACTTTTACCAAACCATCGGTATTTCCACCAGCAGTAGCTTTTCCACTTGCTTTAAAAGGGAACTTTCCAATCTTAAGCTCATATCCATTTTCTAATGCCTGCTCCTCAGTTAACCCAACACTGGCAACCTCTGGCGATGTATATGTACAACTAGGGATATTTCCATAATCCATAGACTCTACATTATGTCCTGCAATTTTTTCAACGCAAATAATTCCTTCTCTTGAAGCTACGTGCGCCAATGCCGGACCATGAACAATATCGCCAATAGCATAAAGTCCTTCTATATTAGTTTTATAATAATCATCAACAATCACTTTGCCTTTTACATGTTCAACATTTAGTGTGTCAAGCCCCAATCCTTCAAGATTAGTTTCTACTCCAACGGCAGAAAGCACAATATCAACTTCTATTTTCTGAATTCCTTTTTTAGTTTCTACACTCACAATGCATTTATCTCCAGAAGTATCAACCTCCGTAACAGATGCCGAAGTCATGACTTTCATTTTAGATTTCTTAAATGATCTAGCAAGACTTTTAGAAGCATCAATATCCTCTACAGGGATAATATTTGGCATATACTCTACCAGAGTAACTTGTGTGCCTATACTATGATAAAAATGCGCAAACTCGCTACCAATAGCTCCCGATCCAACAACTAGCATGCTCTCAGGTTGTTTATCAAGCGTCATTGCTTTTCGATATCCAATTATCTTTTTGCCATCAATTGGCAAATTAGGTAGTTGACGAGCACGAGCTCCTGTTGCTAGAATAATATTTTTTGCAGTAATTATTTTCGACTCTTCGTCAGCAAAATCAAGCTTTACCTTATGAGGCTCATGCAAACTACCAAAGGCTTTAATCAATTCTATTCCGTGTTTTTTGAATAAAAATTGAACACCTTTACTCATATTTGCAGCAACACCCCTACTACGCTCTACTATTGCATCAAAATCGGCAATAATATCCCCTTCTACTTTTACTCCATAATTATCAGAGTGTTTAATATAATTATATACTTGTGCACTTTTTAGTAATGCTTTTGTTGGAATACAACCCCAATTTAAGCAAATACCGCCAACTTCAGCACGTTCAACTACTGCTACTTTTTTTCCTAATTGTGTTGCTCTAATTGCTGCAACATAACCTCCAGGTCCACTTCCTATTATTATAATATCGTAATCCATAAATATCGTTTTATAATTATGCTATCAAAACCTATTATTCAATATGCAAATGTAAAATTAATTATGAGGGGCTTATCGTTTTTTTTGGATAATAAATTGCATTTTGAGTTTATGAAAAATCAATTTTTTAAGGATTCAATAATAATAACTGCCAAAATTATGTATATTTGCACAACATCATCAATCTTTAAAGCATAATTAAATGGACATACAACTTCAAAAATCATTACTAATTGAACAGTTTAAGCAAGTAAATGATATTGATATTATTAATGCTATTCAAAGCATTCTAAATGTCGCATTTTCAAAAAAAACTGATTCAATTGATATTCCAGAATGGCAAAAAGACATTGTACGAGAACGAATTAAAAATTCTAATGATGATGATTATGTTAGTTGGGATGAAGCCAAGCAG
>JAOZPM010000176.1:0-4798 GCA_029932765.1 Bacteroidales bacterium
ATTAAACATTGAACAACCCCAAGCCTTCGAACAAAGAACACAGAGCCCCGAACTACAACCAATTAACCATTAATAATTAACAATTACCCACTTCACCTTTCACTTTTCATCCTTAATTACTTAATTATATATCTCCTCCTCCTTCGCCGCCTCTATCATCCAAAGTTGGTTTACGATCTTGTTTATAGTTATTAATTTTATAAGTAGCAGTAAGGCTAAAAGTAGGGCCAAAACTCCTGAATACATTGTCGGTACTAAAAGTATTGGTATTAGTTGTAAATGCATGTTGCATTGAGTTTGTAATATTATTTACCTTTAGTGTAACAGCTAGCTTACGCTTAAAGAAATCGTAGCGTAATGCCGAGTTAAACATATAAAATGAAGCAAATTCACCTTGAGCAGTTACCGATGGTCCTCTGTAGAAAGTAGTAAGTTGCAATCTCATCAATGGAGTAATCATAAAGTTTACATTACCTCTAACATCATAATTCCAACTTTCGGTATCCACAGCGCCGCTGCTAATATTACCCAATAGTTTGTAATAGTAATAGTTTCCACTTACGTTTAGTCTTACCCACTTTGCCAACTGAAGATTAGCCATGGCTTCCATACCTGCACTATGGTCACGGTCGAGATTGGCAAATGTCATAGTAGTAATATATGTGTTTGGGTCCATTTCCTGAATCCTAGAGATTTTATTCTTAGTAGATCTATAATAACCTTCTAGAGAAATGAAAGATTTTGCAAAGTTTGTTTGATAACTAATCTCGTAACTGTCAGTATACTCAGGTTCCAGGGCTGGATTACCAACTCTAATAAATGTACTTGAAATAAACATAGGATTAGGGCCTAATTCCCATCCTCCGGGTCTGTCGATGCGGCGGCTATAACTTGCCATTACAGAGTTTTTATCATTTATTTTCTGAGATAAATGTATGGTAGGGAAGAAATCAAATCTATTGATTTTTGACCCAGGATTTCCTTCTACGCTTTCGATAAGTCGATAGGTGTATTCTCCTCTTAGTCCAATTTGATAACCAAAATCCTTTATTGTTCCACCATATGTACCATAGATAGAAAATATATCACGATTAAAGATTAATGTATTTCCATTTTGTGGAATAATTTCCCAATCACTATTTAATGTGTCAAAATTATGATAAACAAAAGAAGAGTTCTCTCTGTAATTTCGTGATTGTATTCCTGCTTCAAATTTTCTGTTGTTTGATAATATCTTTGTATAATCAGCTTTTAATCTAAAATCTATATTACTATTATCATCATTAGTATTTATCCACTTTTTTATTTCAAGGTCTGGAGTCCAATCTGCATCAGAATATTCTTCTTTTTGATATTCATCCTTATAATAATCACCTTTATTAATAAAAGCCAAAACATCTAATTTATCTCCTTCGGAATTAAACTTATGTTGCCAACTAAGGTTTAATTTCAGAAAATGTGATTCTCTACCACCAGTATTATGGCTTGTGTTGTAGCTTGTTAAGCCTTTTGCAGGATAGTAGTATTCAGTTATTTTACTTAAATAATCCTTGCCTCTATTATTTATTCCATAGGCACTCTCAATGCCAAAAGTATTTTTATCATTAGCATAATAATCAACTCCACCTTTAAAAGTATAATTGTTTCTGAATCTATTTCTATCAAGTTCTGAGTTTCTATAGAAAAGAGTATCAGGATTTCCGAAATTAGTCATATCGCTACTTCCATCACCTGGTCTATTTTTTGTTCTAATGTCAACACCTCCATAGACGTTCCATTTTTCTTTTCTATAGTTCAATGTGGTATTAAAGCCATAGCTATCATAAGAGGCTGCGCTAGCTTCCACAATTCCATTAAGCCCTTGTTTTACATTATCTTTAAGAATTACATTAATAATACCCGTCATGCCATCAGGGTCGTACTTTGCCGATGGGTTAGTTATTATCTCAATATTCTTAATTGCAGAAGAAGGGATTTGCTCAAGGGCATCGCCTCCCGAAAGTGGGGAAGGCTTACCATTTATTAAAACGGTGAAATTGCTGCTACCTCTAAGCTCTACATTTCCCTCAATATCAACTGTTACAGATGGCACGTTTTGAAGTGCTTCCACAGCAGAAGAGCCTGTGGCGGCTAAGTCTCTACTTACATTTATAACTTTCCTGTCAATTTTATAGTCAACATACGATTGCTCGCCAACTATTTCTACACCTTTAAGCTCCGATTCTGATTTTGAAAGGCTTATTTTTCCGAGTTTAATAAACGATGTATTCTTATTAATACTAATATTGCTTTTACGAACCTTATTATATCCCATAAAGTTTATATCAAGATAATAATTACCACCTTTGGCTTTAATAAAAAAATTACCCTCTTCGTCGGTAATTGTTCCAGAAACTAAACTTGAATCCAACTGATTGTATAGAGCAACAGTGGTGTAGGGTATAGGGTGCTTTGTGTGCTTATCAATTATTTTGCCAGCAATGCCAGATTTTGGAGCAGCTTTAGATTCTGGAGCTTGGCCTTTTTGTGCATCTACACTTAAGGTGCTAAAAATAAATAAAACTAAGGCTAAATATATTCTACTATTATTAAATATGGTCTTCATTTCAATTATTATGTGTGTATTTTCTTTTTTCTTAATTACTTTGACGCATGACATGAAAAAAACTTGCGCTTAGGAATAAAATTATTTGGATAACAGAAAATAAAAGAATTTATTGCTAAATTTTATTATTTTATTACTCTAATAATTTGAGGCAAAAATACACTAAAAACATAGCTAATTGCCTTTAAAATAACGTAGTCTAAAAAAAAATCCTATTTGGAGTGAAATTGTTTTGTGTTCCTGTAAGTCATTGATAAATAAATTGATATAAAAATGAGTTTACTTCCAAGTTGTTTTTGAGTGATTTAATATATTGTTAAGAACTTGGTTAATTTGTTAATAAGAAAGTAGGAAAATAAACTATTTCTTATGCTATCTTCGTACTACTAAAAGTGAAGTAATTTACTTTTTTAAAAGTATTAGAATTCAGTTGATTAATTATAATAGAGATTACAGTTTTATGAAAAATTTAGACCTTTTTACGAATTTTGAGGGAAATGCTCTTAAAAATACAGATGATAATAAAAAAGCGAATGAAGAAAAAGGTAAACAAGATATATTTTATAATAAAATAAAAAATACAAGAGAAGAGATGCAGATTAATTTTGATGAGGTTAAAAATGTTCAAACGGAACCTTCTAAGCCGAAAACTTACACTTATGAAGAAGCTTTAGCCTCAAGTACTGATTACTTTAAAGGTGATGAGTTAGCTGCTGCAGTATGGATAAATAAATATTCTTTAAAGGATAGTGATGGAAATTTGTATGAGCAAAATCCCAACGATATGCACAGGCGTATTGCTAAAGAATTAGCTCGTATTGAGAAGAAATATGACAATCCAATGTCTGAGGAAGAATTATTTGAAGTTTTAAAAGACTTTAAACATATTATTCCGCAAGGTAGCCCGATGGCAGGTATAGGAAATAAGCTTCAAGTAGGTAGCTTGTCCAACTGTTTTGTTATTGGTAACGATGGTACTTCTGATTCTTATGGTGGTATTATGAAAACTGATCAAGAACAAGTTCAGTTAATGAAGCGAAGAGGAGGAGTAGGTCACGATTTAAGTGGAATTCGTCCTAAAGGTAGCCCAGTAAAGAATAGTGCATTAACTTCTACGGGCATTGTTCCTTTTATGGAGCGTTACTCTAATTCTACTCGCGAGGTTGCGCAAGATGGTCGTCGTGGTGCTTTAATGTTGAGTATTTCCATTGAGCATCCCGATTCAGAGGATTTTATTGATGCTAAAATGGATAGTACTAAGGTTACAGGTGCTAATATTTCTGTTAAAATTACTGATGAATTTATGCGTGCTGTAATTAACGGTAGTAGTTATAAACAACAGTACCCAATAGGATCTGATAATCCAAAATATAAGAAAGAAATTGATGCACGAAATATTTGGGGCAAGATTGTTCATAATGCATGGAAATCTGCTGAGCCAGGGATTTTATTCTGGGATACAGTAATTAAAGAGTCAGTTCCTGATACGTATGCTGACCTAGGTTTTGAAACTGTTTCTACAAACCCTTGTGGCGAAATCCCGTTATGTGCATACGATAGCTGTCGTTTATTGGCAATCAATCTTTATGGTTATGTAGAAAATCCATTTACTGATAAAGCAAAGTTCAATGCAAAGTTATTTGCCAAACATGTGCATATGTCTCAGCGTATAATGGATGATATTATTGACCTTGAGCAAGAGAAGATTAATGGTATTCTCGAAAAGATTAAAAAAGACCCTGAGCAAGAGTCAATTAAGAGAGTTGAGCGCGAGCTATGGGAAAATATAAGAGAGAAAACTGAGCAAGGACGCCGTACAGGCATTGGTATAACTGCTGAAGGAGATATGCTTGCTGCACTTGGTTTTAAATACGGAACCGAAGATGCAACAAACTTCTCAGTAGATGTTCATAAATTGCTTGCAATAGAGGCTTATAGCTCATCAGTAAACTTGGCAAAAGACAGAGGTGCTTTCCCAATATATGATTATAAGAGAGAAACAGAGAATCCTTTTATGCGTCGTATTTTTGATGCAAAAGAAGGTTTAGAGGAAAAAATGAAGAAATATGGTAGAAGAAATATTTCACTTCTTACCATTGCGCCAACGGGTACTACAAGTATGATGGCTCAAACATCATCAGGAATTGAGCCAGTTTTTATGGTTAGTTATATGCGTCGTCGTAAGGTTAATCC
>JAOZPM010000060.1:0-17060 GCA_029932765.1 Bacteroidales bacterium
ATTTTCATAAGCCCCCAAATCGGGAGTAGAAGCATCGCGGCTTACTCCGTCCAAATCAAGAGTAGGAGCTATGCCAGCTTTTCCTGCATCAATAGCGGCGGAGTTTTCGCCTATGTGATAGTCGCTTGTATTTGATGTGTTTTCAAAGTCTGGAGAATCATTCTTTAATATAGAAATCCATTGTGTGGCATCAGAAATATCTTGTTGACTTTTAATTAATCCGTGATCGAATACAAAATCAAATGTTCCTCCATCATCATTATTGTCAATAATTATCTCCTCTTCATTGCCGCCATATACAATAGTATTATAGAAACTAGCATCTAAATCAAAGGGGTGAACTTGGTCTAGATTATCCTTATAATAATTATTGATGTATACAGTAGGAGTTTTACGAGTATCATAACTCCAATAGTTAGCAAAAGTGCAATGTCTAAATTCATGTTCGCCACCCATTGTAATAGCTAAGCAGTACTGTTTGCAGTTATTTATAAGAATATTCTCGGCATCAATACTATGTGCGCGATTTAATATTCCTACTCCCGACATATTTTCTATAATGGTATTGCTAATAATATTCTTATTGCCCATATCACTAGAAAGTAACTCTGTTTGAAGTCCAATAAATCCATTACGAATAATTGCATAATTTATAATATTATCAACGCTACCTTCATTTAACCATATTCTATCCCATTGCCCAGGTAAGTTTTTATAATACTCTTCTGGTCTATCTCCTTGAAATGTAACAGGTTCACTAAGTGTTCCATTTACTTTTATATTTCCACCTTTATAAACCCAAAGTCCGCCACCAGTATGAAAATATATTTCTGTTCCTGCCTCAATGGTTAATGAAGCGGTGGAATCTACTACGGCATATCCATAAATAACTATTGGCTTATCGTTGGTCCATGTGGTATCAACACCTTCGCCAGCAACAATATTTAAAGGTGGAAGCCCACTAATATGCAAATTGGGAGTAATAAAATATGCATCGATACCGTAAGCAATTAAATCCACATCCTGTATATTACCATTGGTTTCAAATATTATACTGTCGGTAACAAGCATTGGTTTAGTATTTGAATTTGGATCAATAGTAACTTCTACAAAAATGTACATACTATCATTAGCAGCAATTTCTACATCTGTATGTCTGTATCCCGAAACCCCATCCACATTCATTCTGAAAGGAGAACTAGCTCCACCAGCAATAAATAATTGCGAGATGTTTACTGGCTTATCTTCTTTATTTCTAACAAGTAGAGTGTAAGTAGAAGAGCCAATAGTTGTAAATAAAGTATCAAATAAAATAGTGTCACTAGAAAAACCAAGCTTAATATTGCCTTCAGCAAAGCTATCGTCTTTATTACAAGATTGTGATAAAAATGCTAAGCTTAATAAGCTTAATGCAAATCCAAATGATATTATTCTATATACTATATTCATATTATATTCTATAACTTTATAAATGCAAAAATATTATATTCTTACTATTGCTTAACAAAATGTTTTTTCATACTTTTGCTTTGCTATAAATAAGCCTGTTATTAATTAAATAGGTAAAACACACACACATAATATGAACAAGTTTTTTATTCTAGTTTTTATTCTTTCAATTGTATCCTTTTCGAATGTAATGGGGCAATGTACACCAGTTCCTTTTGGAGGTAGTGAATTAACAAACCCAAGTTCGGCTGATGGAATAGATCCAGCGGCAGAAACTCAGCCTTACGAACAGGTAATAATTATGCGTATTCCTTACGATACTATTTATAATGGATTGGTTGTTACTATTGATAGTGTTGGAGTTACAAGTATTACAGGTCTTCCATCAAGCTTAAGTTGGATTACAAATAGAGATAATGATTATTGGCCAGGCGATACTTTTGGATGTATATTATTTGAAGGAACTCCTGTAGTAGGTGATGCCGGAACATACACCATTATCATTAATGCAACAGTTAATGCTTTGGGTTCGGTAATGCCATATAATATGAATTATGAATTTAAAATATTTGATGACACACATGTGGGTTATAGTATTACAAAATTGGAGGGGTTTCAAGTATTACAAAACTCTCCAAATCCTTTCGAACAAACTACCAATATTGACTATTTTACTCTAAAAGCTGAGCATATTTCTTTTATTATTTATGATATACTGGGCAATATAGTTTATAAAAAGAGTAATTTTTCAAAAAAAGGTAAAAATACAATTGTATTTAATAAATCGGATTTGGCTAATGGAGTTTATATTTATGAGCTAAGAAATGGTACTGAAGTAATTAGAAAACGAATGGTAATTAAATAAATGTTTAAGGATACAATTACAGTCTTAGGCAATAGTGCAGCTTTGCCAGTAAGAGATAGGAAGTTAAGTGCTCATCTGTTAGAAACAGATAGGCATTCTTTGCTATTTGACTGTGGTGAAGGTACTCAATTTCAGCTATTTAATCTGAAAAAGAAAATACAAAGAATTAGCAAAATATTTATTACACATTTGCATGGTGATCATTTTTTTGGTTTACCAGGCTTATTATCTACAATGTATATGTTAGGTAGGCAAAAACCTATTGATATATATGGTCCTGAAGGGATTGATGATTATTTGACTCAATTGAATAAAATATGCACTGCAGAGTTTAAATTTGAAATAAATTTCCATATAATTAAAGTAGAAAGTAAAGAGTTAATTATGGAAAACGAAAGTTATAGTATATATGCTTTCCCATTAATACATAGAAAAGAAACATATGGGTATTTATATGAGCAAAAAGATATAAAGCCTAATATTAAAAAGAGTTTTGTAAGAGAAAATGAAATTCCTGTGGAATGGTTTGCAAGAATTAAGAATGGAGAGGATTATATTGATGAAGATGGGAAGGTATTCCTAAATAATGAGATTACAGAATCAAGAAAAACTCCCAAATCATACGCTTTCTGTACCGATACTATTTTTATGCCGCAGTTAATTGATTATGTAAAGGATGTTACTATATTATATCATGAAGCGACATTTTTAAACATTAATAAAAAGGAAGCTACTGCAAAGAAGCATTCCACAGCTACCGATGCAGCTAATATTGCTAAAGAAGCAAATGTTGGTACGCTTATAATTGGTCATTTCTCCGCAAGGTATTCAAACCTTAGTTTATTTGAAGATGAAGCTAAAAAAATATTTAAGAATACTATAATTGCAGAAGAAGGTTTGCATATAGAATTATAATTTAAGAATCTAAAATTAAATAATAAATTATTATGTAACTTTACGCACTATTAAAACGTCTATAAAATTAATACAAATGCCCGTAAATAAATATAAACACATATATCTGAAATATTAAGAGAGGGCTGTCTTAATCAGTTTAATAAATTTAATTAATATGAAAAACTTTTTCAAATATACCTTGGCTACTATACTAGGAGGTATAATTACATTCTTTTTAGCATTTTTAATACTTGCTGCAATTATAGGAGGTATAGTTGCTGCATCAGGAGATGATTCTTCTGTTACAATTAAAGAAAACTCTATTCTAAAAGTAAAATTTGACCAAAGAATTATTGATCGAGAACCACTTGATCCAATGGCAGATTTTAAATTCGCATCCGATGGAGATACTAAAATTAAAGGATTAAATGTAATCCTAAGAAGTATTGATGCTGCATCTAACGACAGTAAAATTAAAGGTATATACCTTGATGCAAATAGCTTTGCTGGTGGTGGGCTTGCTACATTGGAATCTTTGCGAAATGCTTTATTGGATTTTAAAACTAGTGGGAAATTTATATACTCTTATGCAGAAGCATATAGTCAGAAAGCATATTATATAGCTTCAGTTTCGGATAGTATTTTCGTAAATCCTGCAGGAGCTGTAGAGCTAAAA
Source organism: Bacteroidales bacterium (assembly GCA_029932765.1). Taxonomy (GTDB): domain Bacteria; phylum Bacteroidota; class Bacteroidia; order Bacteroidales; family UBA1556; genus UBA6267. Next base: position 3,888 of record JAOZPM010000060.1, read on the forward strand.
GGTATTGGTGCTCAACTTATGTTCTTTAAAAATGCTTTAGATAAATATGGCGTGGATATGCAAATTATTCGTGGTCCTAATAATAAGTTTAAAAGTGCTGTTGAGCCTTTTATGTATGACAAAATGAGCCCTGCAAATCGTGAGCAAATGAATGTGTTCTTAGGCTCAATATGGGATAATATGGCAAATCAAATGGCAATTAGTAGAAATATACCTATTAAGGATTTCAATATTATTGCAGATAGCCTTTGGTCGGATGATCCTCAGCGAGCTTTATCATTAAATCTTATTGATGGTATTAAGTATATTGATGAAGTAAGTGCTATTCTTGCTAATAAAGTAGGAGTGGACGAAGAAGACCTAGAAATGGTTTCTTTATCAGACTACTCAACAACAGTAAGTAAGAAAAATGTACTTACTAAAGAGAAAATTGCAGTAATTTATGCTGTAGGCGAAATTAAATCTGGTGAAGGTAATGATGAAATTATTGGCTCTGAAAGAATAGCAAAAGCTGTTCGTAAAGCCCGTAAGGATACAACAATTAAGGCAATAGTACTACGAGTAAATAGTCCTGGAGGAAGCGCATTGGCTTCTGAAATTATGTGGCGCGAGCTTGTCCTTGCAAAGGAAACAAAGCCTTTGGTTGTTTCAATGGGTGACTTGGCTGCTTCTGGTGGATATTATATTTCTTGTATGGCTGATAAGATTATTGCTCAACCAAATACTCTTACTGGTTCCATTGGCGTTTTCGGAATGATTCCAAATTTCGAGAAACTACTAAATGAAAAAATTGGTATTACTACTGATGAAGTTTCAACTAATGCAAATTCTGTATTGGGAGTTTTTACTCCTCTAACACCATTTCAACTAAAGTCTATTCAGCAAAGTGTTGTACGTATTTATGGTACTTTTATAGGTCATGTTGCCGAAGGTAGAGGTATGACTATTGAGCAAGTAGATGCAATAGGACAGGGTAGAGTTTGGAGTGGAACTAATGCTTTGGAGATTGGTTTAGTTGACGAACTAGGTAATCTTGATAGAGCAATTGAAGTGGCTGCAGAAATGGCTAAAATCGAGAAGTTTAAAATTAAGGAAATGCCAAAACGTAAGAATCCTCTTGAAGAAATGATGAAACAATTTGGTTCTAATGTAAAAATGAGCATTGTAAAAAGTGAACTTGGCGAAAATGTTAAGTATTATAACTATCTTCAAACACTTAAAGAAATGGACGGTGTACAAGCTCGTATTCCTTATTTTATTGAGTTGAACTAATATTATAGAACTGCATATATATTCTGTAAATGGAATATGTATGCAATAGTTATTTTTTGGCTTTTTGCTGATAAAAAGAAGAGGCGTTATGAAATTCATAACGCCTCTTTTATATTTTATTAAATTGGTATTTTATTTTTTAAATAACTAAATAGAAGGAGGCTTAACAAAGAAATGTTATTGATTAGCCACTTCCATTAAACTATTTGAATAGCATATTATCTTCCAGAAAGATTTTTAGGAATTCTGCCACTTTTAATAGTTTCAGATCTTAGTCTTCTTCCTACAATACGTTCAGTCATATTTCCAATGGCTAATACCTTATCAATATCCAAATTGGTTTCAATATTCATTTCATCCATCATAACTACTAAATCTTCAGTAGAAACTAGGCCAGCTAGATTAGGATCTTTATAATAATATGCTCCAGTACCTGATACAGGTACACCACTTACGAAATTAGCAGGCTGTCCACCTAAACCACCCATTGATGCTTCATAGTTTGTCATTCCTGCTTGAAGTGCTGCTAGTACATTCGCTAAGCCCCAACCACGTGTAGTATGAAAGTGAACAATATGCTTATCTGGATTCTGAAAATGATCCATTAACATACTATAGTAGCGGTAAACTCTGTCGGGAGAAGCACTGCCATCATGATCGGCATGCTCCACATCATTTGCTCCAATATCCATCCATCGCTGAGCAAATTCAATAGCTTTATTCATATCAGTTGGACCTTCAATTGGGCAACCCCAAATAGTACTTACTGTACCATTTACTTTAATTCCTGCTGCCTGTGCTTTTGGAATCCACTCTTCGCACATTTTCCAATACTCTTTTAAACTAAGCCCCGAATTTTTTCTGTGGTGCGACTCACTAGTCGATACCATAAAAAGAATTCTATCAGGACCATAACCATCAAGCTTAGCCTGAATGGCACGCTCTACTGCACGCTCGCGAATTGTAATAGCTGTTAAGCTTACATCATTAAGCAGGTGTTTCACCTTCTTACTATTTCTTATGCCTTTAAATAATTCATCGGCATCAGAAAACTGAGGCATTCCTTTTGGGTTTCCAAAGTTTGAAACTTCAATATGCTTAAAGCCTGCTAATACTAGTTGTTCTAGTGTCCATAATTTGGCTTGTGTAGGAATAAAAATTTCCTCGTGCTGAAACCCATCACGAACCGTAATATCTCCAATTGTTACTTTTTTAGGGTAATTCATATTTTAGGTGTTTAATTTCAATTTGTAAAAATTAGAATGTCATTTCAGGAATTTCACCATCAATAATTAGAGGTGCTCCAGTAGCATTTATAATTTCTTCAACGCTAACACCAGGCGCACGTTCAAGAAGTTTAAAGCCTTTGTCAGTAACTTCTATTACTGCCATATCCGAAACGATTTTCTTTACACAATTTACTCCAGTAAGTGGTAAATCACATTTAGTTTTTAGCTTAGGATTGCCATTTCTGTCGGTATGAGTAGTTGCAACTATAATATTTTTTGCAGCAGCAACAAGATCCATTGCTCCACCCATTCCTTTAACCATTTTGCCAGGTATTTTCCATGAAGAAATATCTCCATTCTCAGTAACTTCAAAAGCTCCTAATACTGTTAAGTCAATATGTCCACCTCGTATCATGGCAAAACTTAATGATGAATCAAAGAATGCTGAGCCAGGTAAATAAGTTACAGTTTGTTTTCCTGCATTTATTAAGTCTGCATCAGCCTTGCCTTTTTCAGGGAAAGGACCAATTCCTAATAAACCATTTTCTGATTGAAGCACAACATCCATTCCTTCAGGAATATAGTTGGCAACAAGGGTAGGGATACCTATTCCAAGATTTACATAATAACCATCTTGTAATTCTTGCGCTATTCTTTGCGCTATTTGTGTTTTATCTAAAGCCATTTTTCTGAGTTTTAACGTGTTGTTTCAAATTCAATTCTTTTTTCATAATCTACACCCTGAAATATTCGCTGTACAAATACTCCTGGCAAGTGAATTTGGTTCGGATCCAATTCTCCAACTTCCACAAGTTCATCAACCTCAGCAATAGTTATCTTTCCTGCCATGCCCATTGGTTGATTAAAATTATTTGCAGTATGTCTGAAAATTAAATTTCCAGCTTTATCACCTTTCCAAGCTTTAATTATGGAAAAATCAGCTACTAATGCTTCCTCAAGAATGTGAGGTTTACCATTATACTCTCTAACTTCTTTTCCTTCTGCCACCTCAGTTCCGTATCCTGCAGGAACAAAGAATGCTGGAATACCTGCTCCACCTGCTCTAATTCGTTCAGCGAGTGTTCCTTGTGGGTTTAGCTCAACTTCTAATTCACCACTAAGCATTTGTCTTTCAAATTCTTTATTTTCACCAACATAGCTAGATATCATCTTTTTTATTTGGTGTTTTTTTAATAATAATCCCAATCCAAAATCATCAACACCAGCATTATTAGAAATGCAAGTTAAATCTGTAACTTCCTTTTCAACCATTGCTGTAATACAATTTTCTGGAATACCACTTAATCCAAATCCTCCAAGCATCAATGTTTGGCCATTCTGAATATCAGCAATTGCTTCCGCTGCGTTTTTTACTACTTTATTCATATGTTATGTGTTTTGCTTATTTATGTTTATTTTTAATACTCTTGCTTATAGTTATTTCACTTCCTACTGAAGACTGCTTACTGAATACTAACATCCAATATATCTAGAAATAACAAGTCGCTGTATTTCAGAAGTTCCTTCACCAATTTGCAATAATCTTTGATCACGATAGAATCGCTCAACATGATAATCTTTCATAAGCCCATAACCACCATGGATTTGTACTGCCTCGTCGGCGACTTCCTTTGCAATTTCGGAGCAGTATAATTTCGACATAGCTGCTTCTTTTGCAAATGGCTTATGATTATCTTTCAACCAACAAGCCTTATATAGTAGGTTACGTGCAAGCTCTATCTTTGTAGCCATATCGGCTAATTTAAATGCATTAATCTGGAATTTAGATATTGGCTTTCCGAATTGCTTACGCTCTTGTGCATATTGCAATGCTGCCTCATAAGCGCCTTGTGCAGCACCTAATCCCATTGCAGCAATACTTAATCTACCATTATCAAGAGTAGATAGCATTATCTTAGATCCATCTCCTATATTACCTAATAAATTGCTTTCATCAACAATGCAATCGTCAAAATACAGCTCTGCTGTATCTGATGCTCTCCACATCATTTTATTATGCATTGTTTTTTGAGTAAACCCTTCTGTACCTTTATCTACAATAATGCATGTATATTCTTTCTTTCCGTCTTTATGGATTTTGGTTACAGCCTGTACGGTACTTCCTATATTAAAGTTATTAGAAGCATTTGTAATAAATATTTTTGAACCATTAATAGTCCATTTACCATCGGCTAAATTGGCAATAGTTTTAGTTCCTCGAGAGTCAGAACCAGCTCCAGGTTCTGTAAGTCCAAATCCCCATAACCCTTTGCCAGTACATAGTTTAGGAAGGTATTTAAGCTTTTGCTCTTCGTTGCCATAATAGTATAATGGACCTATGCCTAGCGAATTGTGAGCAGCTAAAGTAGCTGCTTGTGAGCCATCAACTCTTGCTAATTCTTCTACTGCAATAATGTATGATAAAGTATCCATTCCTTGTCCTCCGTATTTCTCAGGAAGATACATTCCAAAAAGACCTAATTCACCCATTTTCTCTGTTAAATCATAAGAAAATTCTGCCTTTTCATCAAGTTCTTGAGCAATTGGCTTTATCTCTCTCTCTGCAAAATCGCGGACAGTTAGTCGTATAAGTTCTTGTTCTTCTGTTAAATCAAAATTCATTTTTTTGTTTTGTGTTAATTTGCTCCATATGTGTATTAAGAGCCTTATAGTTTATAATATAGTTTTTGTGTTTAATCTTCTTCTTCCAGTTCTTCAAATAGTATTAAGGCGCTTTTCCCATTTACCATTTCTCCTTCTAATGTATTAATTTCTGATATAATACCATTGCGAGGTGCAGTTATACTATTTTCCATTTTCATGGCTTCTACAATCAAAAGACTTTCACCTTTCTTTACATTATCACCTACAGCTACCTTTATTTTAAGCACCTTGCCAGGCATTGGAGATTTTACGCTATTGCCAGCGCTTGACTCTGATTCATCAATAAAGAAGTCAGTTTCATAAAGAATGTCATCTCTCTTAAGTACAAACTTATTCCCTTGATAATTGATAATACTACCATCTTCGCCTGCACTTGAAATATACATATACTGGCAATGGTTGTTAATATTAATTCTTATAAAATCGTCTCTAAACTCCTTTAGATAACAATCAAGTATCTTATCACCAATCTTTATTTTATAATAATTACTTTCTGTTGACAATAATTCTACAGGATATTTTTTCTCCTTAAGTTCTACATTAAAACTCTGATTGCTTCTAAAGTATCCAATACTATTCCAAATAGATTTTGTATTATTAATTTTGTAAGTATTAAAGTTATGAATTATATAACTACATATAATATCATGAATATCAACATCATCAATTCTAGTTTGAATATTGCCAACAAGCATTGGTAAATTAGTGTCACAAAACTTTGTGCTAATATTATTATTATTAAAAGCCGATGATTGAATCATTGCTATTAGGAAAGGAATATTAGTATTTATTCCATTAATAATATAGTTTTTAAGAGCTTTATTTAATTTTTCAATGGTAATTTCTCTATTCTCAGAATATGCAATTAACTTGCTAATCATAGGATCAAAAAAACTATGAATGGTAGTTGGAGAGTCTATTGCTGCATCAATTCTAAGATTCTCACCCTTAGGCTCATTATAGTAAGTAATATCACCTGGCGAAGGTCTAAAATCATTTTCTGGCTCTTCGGCATAAATCCTAGCTTCTATAGCGTGCCCTGTTTGCTTTATATCTTCTTGACTGAAAGAAATATCGTTTCCTGCGGCAACAAGTATTTGTTCTTTTACAATATCAATTCCTGTAACCATTTCAGTAATAGGATGTTCAACTTGAATTCTAGTATTCATTTCTAAGAAGTAGAAATTCATATTCTTATCTACCAGAAATTCAATTGTGCCAGCACTATCGTAGTCAATTGCTTTTGCAATATCTACGGCAGCTTTTCCCATTCTTTCCCTAGTTTCTTGATTTAAAGTAGGAGATGGGCTTTCTTCAATAATCTTTTGATATCTACGTTGAATAGAACATTCTCTTTCGTAAAGATGTATTACATTCCCGTTTTTATCACCAATAATTTGTATCTCTATATGGCGAGGGTCATCAATAAATTGTTCTATAAAAACCTCATCATCACCAAAGTACGACAGTGCCTCTCGGCTTGTACTTTCAATTGTTTCGTCTAAATCTTCAAGTTTATTTACTATGCGCATTCCTTTTCCACCACCGCCAGAAGCAGCTTTTACAAGTATTGGTAAAGGAATTTCACTAGCTGCTCTCTTAAGTTCTTCGATACTTCCTGTAGCACCTTTTGTCATTGGAACACCTAAATCGCTTACGAAAGCTCTTGACTGTACTTTATTACCCATTAAATGAATTGCCTTTGTAGAAGGACCAATAAAGGTAATTCCATTTTCATCGCAGGCGTTTACTAGGTTTGGATTTTCTGACAAAAAACCATAGCCGGGATGTATGGCCTCACTATTTGACTTCTTTGCTATATCTATTATTTTATCAACATTTAGATACGAATCAGATAATTCCTGTTCCCCAATAAAGTATGCCTCATCAGCCAATCTAATATGTAATGCATCAGCATCAGGTCTTGAATACACTGCGACAGTTTGTATTCCCATGGCTTTTGCTGCTTTTATTATTCTAACAGCAATTTCACCACGATTGGCGATAAGTATTTTATTAAATATTTTCATATGTTTATTAGTTGTGCGTTAGTGTGATAGGTGTTTAAGTGTTGCAAAAAGTTCATAACACAAAACACTATAACACAAATATTATTTAACCCAATTTGGTTTTCGCTTCTCAAGAAAAGCAGACATTCCTTCCTGTCCCTCTTCCGAAGCACGTATGTCTGCTATCATTTTAGCAGTATAATCTATTGCTTGGTCTAAGTTAAGATTATTGTTTATTTCATAAAGTAGGTTTTTGCAATGGTCAATAGCTTTTGGCCCACTAGTACTTAGTAAAGCAACTAATTCATCAACATGGGCCTCTATTTTATCAGCAGGCATAGATTTGTTTACTAGTTTATGATATTCTGCTTCAGGGCCTTTAAATCGCTTACCTGTGAGCATAAGCTCTTTACTTCCATATTCAGAAACTCTTTTGTTTACATAAGGAGAAATGCAAGCTGGTACAATTCCAATTTTTACCTCGCTCAACGAGAATGTTGTATTATCATCTGCAAAAGCAAAATCACAAGCTGCTAATAAACCATTGGCCCCACCTATTGCTGCTCCATGAACCATTGCTATGGTAGGCTTTGGGCAAGTATAAATTTTATGGAAACATATTGATAAGTTTAAACTTTCCTTATAATTATCTTCATATGAATATTTTGCTACATCACGCATCCAATTTAAATCTGCTCCTGCACAAAAAGATTTTCCTTTTCCTCTTAATACTACTGCTCTTATATTATCAAAGCTATTAGAACTTGATATATCATCAAAAACATCAATAATCTCAGCAATCATTACTTCGTTAAAAGCATTATGAATTTCAGGGCGATTAAGCCATACTGTAGCTACTGTATCTTTTATTACTACTTCTATTGTTTTATATGTGGTCATATTTATTATTTACTAATTTAATCTAAACTTGTTTATTTATTTAATGGTTCAATTATTCAATGGTTCAATTATTTAATGTACATCATTATACCATTATATCATTATTTAATTATACCATTACACTATACACCATTGTCTAATTATTACATTCTAAAAATACCGTATTCTGTTTTCTCATATGGCTTATTAAGAGAAGCTGCAATTCCCATTGCTATTACTTTGCGGGTATCTACAGGGTCAATAATACCATCGTCCCACATTTTACTAGTACTATAATAGGCACTGCCTTCATACTCATATTTATCAAGAATATTCTTTCGAAGTTTTTCTATTTCCGCAGGGTCCATTTCTTGGCCTCTAGCTTTCAGTTGTTCTTCTTTTACTTGAATAAGAACTCCAGCAGCTTGCTCTCCACCCATAACAGATATTTTGGCATTAGGCCACATAAATAGTAAACGTGGATCATAAGCTCTGCCTGCCATTGCATAATTTCCAGCACCAAACGAGCCACCAAATACAACTGTAAATTTAGGCACATTAGCATTTGCTACTGCATGAACAAATTTAGCTCCATCACGAGCAATACCTTTATGTTCATACTCTTTGCCAACAATAAATCCAGTGATGTTCTGTAAGAATAAAATTGGGATATTTCTTTTGCTACATAATTCAACAAAGTGCGCACCCTTTAAAGCTGTTTCGGAAAATAAAACTCCGTTGCTGGCAATAATTCCAATTGGTAAACCCATTATATGAGCAAACCCTGTAACTATAGTAGGAGCATATTTTGCTTTAAACTCTTGAAATCTACTTCCGTCAACCATTCTCGCAATAATCTCATGAGAATCAACGGGTTTTTTAAGGTCAATGGGAGCTAAGCCATAAAGTTCCTTTGGATCATAATATGGCTCTTCGGCTTCTTTAATATCAAGTTCCTGCTTTGCTTTATGTTCTAGGTTTTCAAATATATTTCTACATATTTGCACTGCATGTCTATCATCATTAGCTAAATGGTCAGCAACGCCAGAAATGCTTGTATGTACTTCAGCGCCACCAAGTTCTTCTGCAGTAACTTCTTCACCAGTAGCGGCTTTAACCAATGGAGGGCCACCAATAAAAATTGTTCCTTGGTTTTTTACAATAATAGTTTCGTCGCTCATAGCAGGAACATAAGCTCCACCAGCAGTACAACTTCCCATAACTATTGCAATTTGTGGAATGCCTGCAGCTGACATTCTTGCTTGATTATAGAAAAATCTACCGAAATCGAATCTGTCAGGAAAAACATTAGCTTGCTCGGGTAGAAAAACTCCGCCAGAGTCTACCATATATACACATGGCAAATGATTCTCCATTGCTATTTCTTGCGCTCTAACGTGCTTCTTAATTGTTTCTTTAATATATGTTCCACCTTTTACAGTAGCATCATTAGCAATAATAATACTCTCTTTGCCTTGGATTACACCTATACCAGTAACAATTCCTGCCGAAGGAAATTGATTCTCATATTCGCCATAAGCGGCCATTGTAGAAAGTTCTAGGAAAGGAGTATTGGGGTCTATTAGTAGATTTATTCGCTCTCGTGCAAGGAGTTTGCCACGTTTTTTGTGCTTTTCTATAGCACGAGGGGAGCTACCATTTATTACATCTCTACGTATTTTACGATATTCTTCAAGAATCTTTTGAAATTCTTCTTGATGCTGTTTGAATTCCGCAGATTTTGTATCAATTTTAGATTCAATCCGGTACAAAATATTGTCAGTTTAAGTATTAATAAAATATGTGAACTATAATTCAATTGAAATTATTAAAAAGAAATAAATTTAATATAGAATAAAAAAATTATTTTGTGTGTTTCTAATGTTTATCAAATGATTTTCAAAGCTTAATTAGATGTAAGATTTGAGGTTCAAAACTAAGAAAAATATCGTGTATTTTTACAAATATTTTTCTGAGTTAAGTCATATTTTAAGCTCTTTTCAATGGTTTTTAAAATTTATTATTGTTGATAACATTTTTAATAATTTAATTTAATATAAACCCATAATTTATTATAAATGTATATTTTAGCTCTTTAATAATAATCTAGATGGTAGATAAAATCAAGAGTCGTAAAAAATTTAGGAAACTAACTTTCAAATTATCCGAAAGTGAGTATAAATACTTAAATACTTGTGCAATGCTTGATCAAACAACTGCTAATAAATTAATAAAAAAATATTTGAGAGTTGGTTTAGAAGAAATGAGAGAGAGAGTAGAGGGGTGGGAAAAACAAAAACCACCAAAAAATCAGCTTGATTTGTTTGCTAGGCATAAAGAACCTGAATTTGAACAAAGTTCAATGCTTGCTGAAGATGAGTTTTTATATAATAAGGATGATGAATAATGGCTAAAAGATTTCATATAGATACATTAGACCGTAGAATATTGGGGATATTGGCAAAGGAAGTCCGCATTCCATATACGGAAATTGCACGCCTTTGTAATGTAACTGCATCAGCTATACATCAACGAGTGCAAAAGCTACATGAGAATAAGGTTTTGGATTCTAAAACATTTCGTGTGGACCCCCAGGCTATTGATTATCTAGCATTAGCTTATGTGGGTGTTCAAATAAATCTTGTAAAACAGAAAACTCATCAAGAGGTGTTTGAGCATATTAAGAATATCCCTGAAGTTGTAGAATGTCATAATGTTACGGGTAAGTATTCTTTCTTGATAAAGATTTATGCTCATACAAACGAACATCTTAAACAACTCCTAGTGGAGAATTTACAGTCCATAGTTGAAGTTGTTGGAACCGAAACTTTTATCTCTTTAGAAGAAGGCTTTAGTAGAAGTCTACCCGTAGAATAGGTTATTTATCCAAACTCTTTCCCAACTCATAAATTTGTAAATTCTTGATTCTATCGCCATTAATTTCAAATCTAATGGCTGTACTAATTCTATGAAAACCACTTTTGCCAGCCGCACCAGGATTTATATGCAGTAGGTCGTATTTTTTATCGGGCATTACTTTAAGTATATGAGAATGCCCTGCAATATATAATTTTGGTTTCTCGGTAATAATCAACTTTCTAACTCTTGATTGATACCTTCCTGGATAACCTCCAATATGAGTTATTAATACCTTCATATCCTCTACGGTAAATATTTGATTTTCGGTTAATTCACTATTAAAAGTTGGGCCATCAATATTGCCATAAACACCTCTAATAATGGGAGTTATTTCTTTCAAAGAATTAAATACATCTATGTTTCCCCAATCTCCAGCATGCCATATTTCATCACTTCCTTTTAAGAAGTCTTTAATACCTGTTTTTAGTATTGAATGCGTATCAGAAAGAAGACCTATTTTCATTTATTTATATTTGAAGGATATTCAGAAAAGATAAGAATTGCTAGGGAATTAAACATTATAACCAAGTTCTTTACCAAGTTTTATCATAAACTCATATGCCGCATCATGATTATTTTCAATTTCACCGTCTAGAATAGCTTCTCTTATACCATTTTTAATATCTCCTATGGCACGGCATGGCTTAATATTAAAGGTTTTCATAATTTCATCGCCATCAATGGGAGGTTGCCAGTTTCTAAGTTTATCTTTTTCTTCTAGTTCAATGAGTTTCACTTGAACGTGCTCAAAATTTCTATGGAATTTTTTTACTTTCGCCTCATTTTTAGAAGTTATATCAGCATGGCATAAGGTCATTAAATCATCAACTGTATCTCCAGCTTCAAATAATAACCTACGAACTGCCGAGTCAGAAACAGTATTCTCCACCAATGAGATAGGACGCAAATGTAAACGAACTAGATTCTGCACATAACGCATCTTATCATTCATAGGAAGTTTGAAACGAGTAAAAAGCTCAGGCACCATTTTAGAACCTACAAACTCATGACCGTGGAAAGTCCACCCAAAGCCTTTGGCAAATCTCTTGGTGGGAGCTTTACCAATATCATGGAGAATTGCCGCCCATCGTAAGTATAAATTATTTGTATGAAGACTTATGTTATCAAGAACTTCAAGAGTATGATAGAAATTATCCTTATGAGATTTTCCTTCGCGGGTTTCTATGCCTTTTAGAGCAGTTAATTCTGGAAAAATAATATCCAAAATTCCAGACTCATCAAGCAAATTAAATCCGTATGAGGGCTCTGGTGAAAGAATAATCTTATTAAGCTCAGAGGTTATTCTTTCGGTACTAATTATATCAAGTCTATCTTTATTTCTATTGATCGCTTTAAAAGTTTGGTCTTCTATTGTAAAATTTAATTGTGAGGCAAACCTTATGGCTCTAAGCATTCTCAGGGGGTCATCAGAGAATGTAATATCGGGGTTTAAAGGAGTCTTTATTACTCTTTCATCAAGATGTTGTAAGCCTCCAAAAGGGTCAATAATACTATATCTCTGCTCACTAGTAAGCTCTATAGCCATAGCATTTATTGTGAAATCACGCCTTTCTTGATCATCTTGTAAAGTGCCATCTTCTATAATTGGTTTGCGCGAATCTCTACGATACGATTCTTTTCTAGCACCAACAAACTCAAGCTCTATTTCCTCATCACTTCTTTTAAATTTTACCATTGCTGTTCCAAAGTTCTTAAAAACAGCTAAATGAGCTTTAAGATTCTTTGCAACATCTTCGGCAATAGCAATTCCAGAGCCTTCAACCACAAAATCCATATCAGTAGAATCGCGATGCAAAAGCATATCTCTTACCCATCCACCAATAATGAAAGTTCTTAGGTTCAAACGTTCAGAACTTTTTACAATCTGCCTTATGTATTTTTTATCAAGTATGTTTTCAATACTTCTATCTAAACTCATATTCTTATTTATTTGCTGATACGATACTTATAACATCTTAGATAATACAATTCATAAAAGATATTGAAGTATCGTTTCCTTATTGCAAAAATATTCTTTTTGTAGATATGATTGTAGTAAAAATGAAATATAATTAAGATTTGTTTGATTAATGCTTGCCATTAAATAATTATTCAATTATACAATGAATTAATTATACAATGCTCTAGTATTGAAATTAAACCATAATACCATTAAATAAATGAACCATTATACTATTAAA
>JAOZPM010000061.1:0-16774 GCA_029932765.1 Bacteroidales bacterium
CTGATGGAGGAACAAGTACTGGTGCTGTTCATATTATTACATTAGATACTAATGGACATGCTACTAGTCAGAATAAAATAAGTAAACTAAGTGGATATGGATCTGGAGGCCTCCCTTTAATTTCTGGTAAAGTATTTGGAGTTGGATTAGATGCAATTGGAGACTTGAATAATGATGGCTATAATGATATTATTGTTGGCAATTATATAGACAATCAAACTGGGCCTAGCCATGGAGCAGCATGGATATTATTTTTAAATGAAAAACATCAAGTTGGTTCGTATAAAAAGATTACTAAAGGAATTCCTAATTTCGACCCTACATTCACTGATAATTATAAATTTGGTATTAGCACAAGTGGTATTGGCGATTACAATAATGATGGGTTTAACGATGTGATTATTGGTTCTCCAAATGATCAAGATGGACCTGGAGGAGCTGGAGCTTTTTACATTTTATACTTAGATACAGGCGCTAACGTACTTTCTTATTCTAAAATTAGTAATAGTGTAGTTTCTGGTTCAAACCCATTTTCAAGCAATTTCTCAACAGGGCTTTCATCCATTCCTGATATTAATGGAGATGGGCTAAACGATTTTGTTTCTGGCGCTTATCGATTAGATGGTGATAAAGGAGGAGTGCATTTCATAACTCTAGACACTAACGATAATGTGAACACACATAATTTGATAAATTATTATGATATTCCAGCATTAAATACTAGCGATAGATTTGGAAGAACTATTGAATACCTTGGCGATTATAATAATGATGGTAGAATAGAAGTTGCTATTAGCGCTCCATATAATAATTATAATTCTGGGAATGTATATATATTAAGTATTCATTCTGAATTAAGCGTCTCTATAGACAAAACTAATGTACTATGTTATGGCGACTCAACAGGTATAGCAATCGCTAAAACTATTGATACCAACCCTCCATATACATACCTTTGGAGTAATGGATCAACAAATGACACAATTAGCAACCTCCCAACAGGAACATATACTGTTACTGTTACAAATAGCTTGAATACTACTAACACATCTACAACCGTAATTGGGCAAGCTTCACCTATGGTATTAAATACTACTTCAGGTTCTTCTACATGCTTTGGCGACAGCGTTGAAATTTCTTGTCAAGCAAGTGGTGGTTTAGGAATAAAGATGCTGCATTGGGATAACTCATTGCTAAGTGCAGAAAGTCATATGGTAGCTCCGTTTATCACTACAACATATAGTGTATGGGCAAAAGATGCATTCGCCTGCATATCCGATACATCATTCATCACAGTGGATGTAAATCTACCACCAACACCAAACTTAGGAGCAGATACTGTCATATTCCAAACTCAAACAATTGTATTAAATGCAGGAAACTATCAGAGTTATATTTGGAATACTGGTGCTACATCTCAAAGCATTACAGTTGATGGTAGTAATTACGGTTATGGGAATCAAACATATTTTGTAATAGTAACAGATACTAACGGATGTACTGGTAACGATGCCATAACTATTAGTATAATTAATGGAATTGAAAACGGTTCAAAACTAAACCCAATATCTACTTATCCAAATCCAACAAAAGATATCCTAAATATTGATTTTAATAATAATATAGGACTTACAACATTAGAAATTTTTGATATTAAAGGGAAACTATTAATTTCAAAAAAACTCAACCCTAAACAAGAATTTCTAAGTCTTAATATCAAAGAACTACCCGTTGGTAGTTATATAATAAAACTAAGCAGTACTAGCAGCACTATATTTACTACAAAAATACTAAAGATATAATTTACAATATTATATAACAAGAAACTACTATTATATATACCAAAGTATACCTCTACTATAGTCTTAATAAATGAGCTTAAAAAAGCCTCTAAGTATCGCCTTTTTTTTTACTTTTGCACAATGGAAAATGCAATACTAATTTTAGACTTTGGGTCGCAATATACCCAACTGATAGCCCGACGAGTACGTGAGTTAAATGTATACTGTGAGATACATCCTTATAATAAAGTGCCTGATGACCTATCGCAGTTTAAAGGCGTTATTCTATCGGGGAGTCCATTCTCTGTACGAGATAAAGATGCTCCTGTACCTATGCTAGAAAAAATACGGGGTGTAAAACCTCTTTTAGGCGTATGCTATGGAGCTCAATTTCTGGCACAAACAGAGGGAGGAAACGTACAACCATCGGAAACCAGAGAATATGGACGCGCAAATCTTGGTTATATAAACCAAGAAAGTGAGCTTGTTGCAGGTATGAATGACGGTTCTCAGGTATGGATGTCGCATGGCGATACCATCACTAAAATACCTGATAGTTTTGAAATTATTTCTAGCACCTCTGATGTTGATGTTGCTGGCTTTAAGATAAAAGGTGAAACCACATACGGAATACAATTCCACCCAGAGGTATATCACTCAAAAGAAGGCATGATGCTTTTAAAGAATTATGTAGTAAATATTTGTGGTTGTGATCAATCATGGACTCCAGACTCTTTTGTTGATACAACAGTTGCCGACCTTAAGAAAAAACTTGGAAATGACAAAGTAGTGCTTGGGTTATCTGGTGGTGTTGACTCTTCGGTAGCGGCGGTATTACTAAATAAAGCTATTGGCAAAAACCTATATTGCATATTTGTTGATAATGGCTTACTCCGTAAAAATGAATTTGAAGAAGTACTTGAGTCATACAATAATATGGGGCTAAATGTGAAAGGAGTAAATGCAAAAGATTTATTCTATAAAGCTTTAGAAGGCATTAGCGAACCCGAAGCAAAGCGAAAGGCTATTGGCAAAACTTTTATTGATGTTTTTGACATTGAGAGTAATCTAATAGCAGATGTTAAGTGGCTAGCGCAAGGAACAATTTACCCTGATATAATAGAATCTATCTCTGTAAAAGGCCCTTCAGCAACAATAAAATCACATCATAATGTTGGTGGTCTTCCTGACTATATGAAACTTAATATAGTAGAACCACTAAACACCTTATTTAAGGATGAGGTAAGACGAGTTGGGAAAGCTATGGGTCTTAAATCTAGTTTATTAGGACGTCACCCCTTCCCTGGTCCTGGATTAGGTATCCGAATCCTTGGCGACATTACTGCTGAGAAAGTAGAATTATTACAGAATGTTGATTATATCTTTATTAAAGGATTGAAAGATAGTGGATTATACGATAATGTATGGCAAGCAGGCGCTATGCTACTTCCTGTACAATCTGTTGGTGTAATGGGCGATGAGCGAACTTACGAAAAAGTAGTTGCATTAAGAGCTGTGGAATCAACAGATGGTATGACAGCTGATTGGGTTCATTTACCATATGAGTTTCTAGCAAAGGTATCTAACGATATAATTAATAAAGTGAAAGGTGTAAACAGAGTTGTATACGATATTAGTTCAAAACCACCTGCAACAATAGAATGGGAATAGAGTATTTAAGAAACAAAATAATATTAATTTTCGAAGATACAAAATAATAAAAAATCAAAATAAGCGCACTAAATAAATATTTAAGTGCGTTTATGTTTTATTATTACTTTTATTTTTTAAATAATACTTTTAACATATTATAGTCAAACATGAATATGCGACAAATTACACTTACAATATTCACATTATTTTTACTATTGTCCTCTTTAAATGTAGATGCTCAAACTACTGAGGTTGCAGTATCTACAGAAATAATTAAAGACACTAATGGTAAGAGGTTTTATCATCACCATATTCATAAGGGAGAAACCCTGTATGCTATTTCCAAAGCATATAAAGTCACAATTGATAGCATAGAATATTATAATAAAGGCATAACTGAAGGTATAAAAATAGGCGAAGAACTAAGAATACCAATTTATATTGCTCAAGTTCCAGGACCTTTACCAACTCCTGAAGACACAATTGCTCCCCAAGGATTTATTTATCATAAGGTTATAAAAGGTGAAACATTATACCGCATTTCTTTTAATTATCAAGTAAAAATTGAAGAGCTAAAAGCACATAATCCAAAACTCACTTCAGAAATACACGCTGGTGATTGGATACTGATACCTAATAAAGAAACTCAAAAACTGGTAATTGCCAAGGAGCAATACGACAGTTTAGTAGATTATAAAATTGGTTGGTTTGATAATTATTATAGACTTGAGAAGAAATTTCACTTAAATAAAGAACAGCTAGAGCAAATAAACCCACAATTAATTGAAGATGGGGTAAGACGAGGACTTACAATAAAAGTTCCCTGTGCTAAAAATGATACTATACCCAATTTCGAAGAGATTGTATTAGACACTATTCCAGAACAGGAGCTTCTATCAAAAAAAGATACTATTATCCATGATTGTAAGAAAATAAAATTTAATAGACGCACTTATAAAATTGGCCTTATGTTGCCATTATTTGCAAATCTAGAAAAAGATATTCGAGTTGATAATGAATTAATGATAAAAGAGATAAAAGATTATAAATCATTCAGATTTATCGATTTTTACGAAGGAGCATTATTGGCATTAGATAGCTTAAAAAAACTTGGATTTAAGGCTGAACTATATGTTTGGGACACTAAAGCTAGTGTTAGCGTTACTGATTCTATTTGTAATCTTGAAAAATTTAAAGAATTAGATCTCGTTATTGGGCCTTTATACTCTAAAAACGTAGAAGTTGTTAGGAAACATATTGGAAATAATGCTATTAAACTTGTTGAAATATTTAACCAAACAGAATCAACTATTGATACTAATGCTCAACATTTTGAAATAAGATCAACTTCTAAGTTCAAGTATAATGAGCATATTAGATATATAAACGATAGTTTGCCAAACTCTAAGATAATAATTATACATGCAAACAGACCTAGCGAATTAAGTAAGCTAGCAATAATTGACAGCACATTATTTGAAACTCAGTTTAACATTGACAGTTCCAGAATTTCTGTTTATGTATATAATAACAATATAGTAGATATTCTTAGTAATTTAGAAATTAACAAAACTAATATTCTAATAAACCTAATTGATAACGAAGCTATAATAAGTGATTTTCTTCGACAGTTATACCTTTTAAAGAATGATAATGAGGACGAAATTAATTATGACATTATGGTTATGGCTAATAATATAGTTTGGGGTAAATATAAAACATTGGAAGTTAAATATCTTAATGATTTAAGATATACATATACTGTAGACTATTATATTGACTACGACGATAAAGATGTGATAATTCCTTTCGAAAACAAATACTATAAAACATATTCTAGAATTCCATCAAAATTAGGATTTATTGGTCATGATATAATGTGGTATTTTGGAAATGCTTTATACGACCATTGTATTAACTTTTCGGAATGTGTATATCAAATGAACTATCATACAATGCATAATAATCTCCTCTTTGAAAAAGTAAAAGTTGGACTATTTAGAAATGAGAATACAAATTTATTGCAGTATAAAAATTACAATATAATAAAGAAGAATTAGTAATGCGAGGAGATAATACTATACTATTTATTATTATAGCAGTTGTATTGGGCCACTTTATTGTTGGAATTGCATACTTAATTTACAAAATTTACGGTAAGAAAAATAAATGATAATGTAATCTATATATTATTTTGCATAACTAAACCAGAATAAATATAATGTACCTTTGTCATATAAAATGAATATAATTATGAGTATAAATACAATATTATTAGGAATGTTTGGCGGGCCAGAGATTCTAGTGGTTATGGTAATCGTAGTTCTACTTTTTGGTGGAAAAAAAATTCCTGAATTAATGCGAGGATTAGGAAAAGGTATGAAGGAATTTAAAGATGCTACCAAAGATATAAAGAGTGAAATAAATGACGCTACTGGAGATATTAAAAAAGAGATTAGCGATATTGATCCAACCAAAGAACTAAGAAAATAGGCACTACATTTATTATGAGTAATAAGAATTTAACTAAGCCACAAAATACTGAATTAGCAGAAGTACGTAAAGATACTGATATGAGCTTCTGGGATCATTTAGATATACTACGATTTTCTATAATGAGGTCTTTTGCTGTAGTATTTATTTTAGCAATTATAGCTTTTTATTTTACCGATTTTGTATACTCTCAGATAATACTAGGCCCCAAAAACCCTGATTTTATTACTAATCAGCTATTTTGCGACTTAGGAAATATAATTGGAGCTCCAAGTTTATGTATCAACCAAGGTGATTTCAAACTCAATAACTTTGAAATGGCAGGGCAATTTAAAAGTAATTTACTTATTGCTCTTGTTGCAGGCATAATAGTAGCAATGCCATATATCCTTACCGAAATGTGGTATTTTATCAGACCCGCATTATCTATAAAGGAGCGAAAAGGTGTTAGAGGCTTTATTTTTGTTACTAACTTTTTATTCATTACAGGTATTTCTTTTGGCTATTTCTTGATTGCACCTTTAGCAATTAACTTTCTAGTTTCGTGGACATTGAGCCCAGATATAGAAAACACCTTAAGATTGGGGTCTTATATTAGCATGGTAGTAATGATATCCTTAAGTACAGGAATAGTTTTTCAACTGCCAGTTCTTATATATTTCTTAGCACGAATGGGAATTGTAACCGCTATTCTACTAAAAACATATAGAAAACATGCTATTGTAGCGTTCTTTCTACTTTCAGCATTAATAACACCTCCAGATGTTTTTAGTCAATTTTTAGTAGCACTTCCATTGATTTTCTTATACGAAATCAGTATTAAAATCGCAAAACGCGTTGAGAAGAAAAGGATTCAAGAATTATAGTTTTATTACTATAGAAGATTATTTATTAATAATAAAAGTACTTTATTATGCAAGTAGAAAACCAAACAACTAAGCAAAAAGCCGTACATATAAACATTGTTGATAATGTATATGGCAGCATTGCCGAAATTGGTGGAGGACAAGAAGTAGCTAGAGCTTTTTTTCAGGCAGGTGGTGCTTCTGGCACCGTTGCTAAAAGTATTTCGGCATACGATAAAACATTCTCTGATTACTATTATAATAATAATAAACCCGGGAGATATGTTGCTGAAGATAGGGTTACAAAGATGCTTCAGAATGAATATTCTGATTTACAAAATGTTATCTCTGAAAATAAAGACTGTGAAACAAAGTTTTTCTCATTTGCCGATACTGTCGAAACGCTAAACTATCATAAGGATAATAAACCACATGGTTGGATGGGAGTTCGATTTCAGGGAAGTAATAGAGCAGAACCCAATGAGGTGAAAATTCATTTCAACTTACTAGAAAACGATGGCAATCTTCAGCAATACACTCTTGGCAGCTTAGGAATAAATCTTATTTATGCATGTATTCATTATCATACTACTCCAAATACTTTCTTAAAATCACTTATGGACAATCTTGATTCTGACAGAATTGAAATTGATTTGATTAATATGGAAGGTCCTGATCTTGATTATGTAGATAATCGACTTTTAGGAGTTCAGATGGTGAAGAACGGAATGACTAATGCTGTAATGTTCGATAAAGATGGCAACATTAATCGCCCAGGAGATATGCTTTACAAAAAAGATGTAGTTGTCATTAGAGGTAGCTTCAGACCAATTACTTATGTGGGTTTTGATATGATTAAAACTGCCATAAGAATGCTAAAACGTGAGGGTGATTATAAGAAAGAAAACTCCATAGTTCTTTGCGAAATTACAATGAGAAACTTAATGGCCAGTGGCGAACTTGATGAAAGAGATTTCTTAGCAAGAGTTAATATCTTAAATGGGATGAACCAAAATGTAATGATCTCAAACTATAGTTATTTCTATCGTTTATCAGAATATTTTAATAGTTTTAATATTAATAAGCTAAGGCTTGTAATTGGTATACCTACCCTACTTAACCTTGTGCAAGATAAGTTTTATAAAGATCTGCAAGGCGGAACTCTTGAAGCATTTGGAAGACTTTTTGCTCGTAATGTAAAACTATATGTCTACCCTTTATTAAAGAATAAAAGATTACAAACAGGGAAACTTCTTAATGTAGACGAAAGTATTTTCTATTTGTATCAGCACTTGCTCAATAACGATAAAATTGTTGATATGGATAATATGAATAGAGCTTGGCAGGGCATATTTGCCCGCAATGTTCTTAATATGATTAAGAATGGTGAAGAAGGTTGGGAAGAGAAAACACCTAGATTTGTTTCAAACTATATTATTAATAACAAACTTTTTGGGTATTATAAAAAAGAAACTAACAATAAATGAATCGCAGAAAATTAATAAGCATTTTAGGTTTTATATTAATATTATTATCAAGTTGTCAAAAAGAACCTACGGCATCATTTAGTGTTTCAGATTCTAATATTAGAACTAACGACACTGTTTATTTTACAAACACATCTACCGATGGGTTTAGTTATTTATGGGATTTTGGAGACGGAAGTACTTCAAATACAAGAAATCCATTTCATATTTATAGTGAAGATAACTCCTATAATGTTTCTCTAACTGCCATGTCGGCAAATGAAAATAAAACAGATAAAGCAACACAACTAATAACCGTAGCACATCAAACTGATTTATTATTTCATGTAGTATATTATGGCACCTCCACTTTAGTTAATAATTGCTATGTTAGGATATACACTAATAAAGATGACTATACTACTGGCAACAACCGAGTTGGAATTGATACAACTGATAATTCGGGAATAGCACGATTTAATGGATTAGAACCAATTAAGTATTATGTATCTGCCTTTAGATTTAGTGATAATGGATCTGGTTATTGGTCAAATACTAATCTTGCATATGTTACTAGCACATTAGAAAAAAATAAATTAAACCAATATGTTCTATATGTTGCACATATTTATAAGAACAAAGGACGTAATGAGCTGATAATAAAAGGTATTAGCCCTATACTACCTTCCATCTAGACACTGTTTATTAACGCTATAGGTAGTTTATTTTTATGCAAAAAATACCTAATAAATACCTAATCCTACTTATAAAAATACCTAAGTTATTTTGTAATTTTGCCATGTTCAAAAAAAAATATCAATATATATTCAAGAAAAGAGTTTGTCTCACCTGAGATAAACTCTTTTTCTTTTATAATAGAATAGTTCAAATATATTATATTTGTTAATTCAAATATACACTATGAAAACAATTATCAATAATACTGACGAAAAAGGTAGATTAATTACTATTGACATAGTAAAGGCAAATATATATGCAATATTAAGTTTAATCCCTATTATTATTATTTTTGGTTTACCTTTCTTTATTATATGGAAAGATAAATACAGCTTAACAAATATATCCACTTATATACATAGCATAGGAGCTTCAGGTATAGCAACAATTTCAATAAAGCTTATTATCGTAACATTATTAGGAGTGGTTATACATGAATTGATCCATGGAATTACATGGTCCTTTTACACAAAAAAAGGATGGAAATCTATAAATTTTGGTTTTATATGGCAAATGCTTACACCTTACTGCCATTGTTCCGAGCCCCTAACAGTAAAGCATTATATTTTGGGCTCAGTAATGCCTGGAATTATATTAGGGCAGATTCCTGCATTAGTAGCAATACAAAATGGTAATATTTTTTTATTACTATTTGGAATCTTCTTTAGTATTGCTGCAGTGGGAGATTATATGATAGTATTTCTTTTACGAAATGAGGCTAGTGATTCATTAATACTAGACCATGAAACAGAAGTCGGTTGTTGGCTTTTAGAAGATAATTCCAAAAAAAAAGATGGTTAAAACCATCATTTATTTTATAATATAAGTTAATATCTAGAGTTCCCAACCAATTCCAAAGGTATATACATAATCATCAGGATACATTCCTTCTAATGGTTTAGTATCATATTTATAATCTATACTTCCTTTGATATAAAAATCACGAGGCAAATCATACTTAATTGTAAAATTATACGTAGAACGAATACGATAACTCTCTGTAATACTAGGGAAAATATTTATTTTTAAGAAAAGATTCAAATCATCAATATCAAACATATTATATTCAATGCCAAATTTACCTTCAATATTCTTCCTGTCTGATAGTGAATCAGGAATATAATTCTCTAACGTACGTGCAATACCAATATCTGTATTCAAATAAATCCTATTTGTATGTATTAAGTACTTACCTATACTAGCACTATATGTACTACGTAACTTAATATTCTGAGCGTTATTTGTAAATAGATTTGTTGTCATTTTAGCATAATAATCTTTCGGAAAAAATCTTTCTCCCGTTACTTCTCCTTCTTGACGATTTGTACTTTCGATATTATCTTGTGAACTAAGTACTGTATTATAGAACCCCTTTAAACCCCATTTATTCACAATATAATCAACATTCAAGCTTCCATTTAAACTTTGCAAATTATTAGCCTTTGATAATGAATATCCAAAATCCATTGAAAGATTCATTACGTCTAAAAAATTTCCGCCATCAACTTGTTTTAGATAAACTAACTGATCAGGGTCTATTGTAATAGATCCTTTTTTCTCATCAATAATTACCAATTTATTTGCCGCAGTATCTTTACTAATTGTACCATATAATCTTCTTCCATCAGCAAGAGTAAATCTAAATGAACTTGAAGAAATTATTTGTTTAATTTCGAGCCATGTAATAGTAAAATCATCATCACTAAAACTTGTTTCCATAGTAATAGTTCCTTGGTCCATATCTTTGATTTCACCGTACAAAACTGTACCATCCTTTGCTACTAAGGTGTCTTGAGCAAAAGCAGAGACCCCTATAATAGTAAACATGAAAAACAAAATAATAGTAATAATTCTCATCTATATATATATTATAAATTTAGTCCACAAAAATACTCTTTTTAGATGAAACAATCTACATTGATAATTAGTCATTTAACATTTTTTTCAAAGAGGTGAATTTTTACCCAAGCTAAATAGTATATTTTTGCATCAAATTAAAAAAGAAAATATTTATGAGTAAATCTGATAGCTTTTTTTCAAACTTTAAAGGAGATGCATTAGGTGGTATAACTGCAGGAATAGTAGCCCTACCATTAGCATTAGCATTTGGTGCGCAAACTGAATTAGGAGCAATAGCAGGTCTTTATGGCGCAATAGCTTTAGGGGTTTTAGCGGCTATATTTGGAGGAACAAAAACTCAAATTAGTGGACCTACTGCTCCAATGACAGTTGTATCAGCAGTATTGATTACCGAAGCAATTCAAGAAATGGGTTCATTGGAACTTGCAATACCTTTTATAGTAGGAACATTTATACTTGCAGGATTTTTGCAAGTATTATTAGGTATTCTTAAGCTTGGTAGATACATAAAATATATACCCTACCCTGTTGTATCAGGATTTATGAGTGGTATTGGAGTTATTATTATTATCACACAATTATTCCCATTTTTTGGAATAACAGCTCCTGCAGGTGGTGCTTTTGCGACTATTAGCTCCATTCATGAGATTCCAGAGTTTATTAATTACTACTCTGTAGGAATAGCTCTTGCTACTATTGCTATTATATATTTAATGCCTAAAATAACTAAAAAGGTGCCCGCATCATTAGTTGCACTTATAATTATTTCATTAGTTGCATACTTTATTATAGACCCAAGTTTGTTTACTCGAATAAACTCTGATGGACCTTTACCAACAGGCTTACCTAAAATTCATTTAGGGTTTATTAAGGTGTTTTCTGATTTCGGAATGCTAATTAAGGCTTTTGAATATGCTGCAACACTTGCTGCATTAGGAGCAATTGACTCTCTACTTACTTCGGTAGTTGCTGATAATATGACAAAAACTAAGCACGACAGTAACCGTGAGCTTATTGGACAAGGAATTGGTAATATGGGCGCAGGTCTAATTGGTGGTTTACCTGGTGCTGGAGCAACTATGCGTACTGTTATAAATATTAACTCTGGTGGTAAAAATAGACTTTCTGGAGTGATGGCAGGCATACTACTTCTTGCAATATTACTTGGGCTAGGAACATTGGTAGGTCATGTACCAAATGCTGTTCTTGCAGGTATATTAATAACTGTAGGTATAGGAATTATTGATTACAAAGGCATTAGTCATATGCGCAGTATTCCTAAAAGTGATGCCGTAATAATGATAATGGTATTATTACTTACCGTTTTTGTTGACTTACTAATAGCTGTTGCATTGGGAATGGTTCTTTCTTCATTACTATTTATGAAAAAAGCATCAGACCTTGTTGAGCAAGGCAGTAAAGCTGAATCATTAAAAGATTTTAAGCCAGAAAAATCGTGGGATGATGAAGCTAGAATAAATACTATTGCTAGTGATCAAATTTATATAAAGCATATCAATGGTCCATTATTTTTTGGGGCAGCTTCTGGGTTTCAGGATATTATGAAATCTATTCCCGATGCAAAAGTTGTAATAATAAGGATGGATAAAGTACCTTATGTAGATCAAAGTGGGCTTTATGCAATGGAAGACACCCTTATGGAGCTTAAGCAAAAAGGCACTACCATTCTTTTAACTGGACTTTATGGCCAAGCTGAGGATATGTTTCGACATATAAATATTGTTCCAGGACTTATTCCTGAAGAAAACTGCTTGGCAATTAATCAATGTGAAAATTGGTTAAAAGAAAAAATAATTAATTAATATGCTAGAATTAGTATATTCGCAAAACAAACTCTTGATATATTTTATAACAAACACACAAATATGCCAAATACACAAGAATTAAGTAAGCAAGTTAAGAGCAAAGAGATACTTTCGACTATTACACCAGATATGGCCTTACAAATGATGAAAGAAGGAAATGATCGTTTTGTAAAAAAGGACATGATTGAGCGTGAGCACGAATGGCATATTCGCAAAACTATCAACTCACAACATCCTTATGCAATAGTATTAGGTTGTATTGATTCACGTGTAGAGCCTTCCATACTTTTCGACCAAGGAATTGGTGATTTATTTATCGCCCGTATTGCTGGTAATATAATTAATCAAGATATTTTGGGAAGCATGGAATATGCTTGTGCGATAAGTGGTTCGAAGTTAGTTCTAGTGCTTGGGCATACATCATGTGGTGCTGTAAAAGGAGCTATTGATAATGTAGTACTTGACAACCTAAGCCCATCATTACGACACATACAACTGGCTGCTGAAAGAGTAAAAACAGATGAAGGATTTGAACGTACTGCAAAGAATCTTAAATTTGTAGACCTTGTTTCATATAAAAATGTTGAGCAATCAATTAATGATATCCGCAATCAAAGTCCTATTCTCCGAAACCTTGAGAAGGATGGAAAAATAATTATTGCCGGAGCAGTATATGATCATTCTACTGGAGCTGTGCATTTCTCTTAAAAGCAGTCTTCTCCCGATAGCTATCGGGATGGCAGTCTTTTCAAAATCATCTATTTAGCTGTAAGCTATCTCCATTGAGAACTAGTATAATTGGACTTATTGTTCCAGGATACGAATTACCTATACCTCCACATAACTGTGAAGGTTTACCAAGAGGCATATCATAAACTTGCAATATATATGATGAATATATGGGTGGAGACGTATTAATTGAACTTCTTTCGTATTGAATTCTTCGCAAATATTCCCCACCAAAACTAATACTATCTCTATTTACAACTATAACAAAGCTATTATCATTCTTTGCTAAAGTATCACCAATTGCAATATTATAATCCATAAATAATACATCGCCTTGGTAACTCCCATTATTATATCCGGGATAATACATCTTCTGTTCAGGCACATCCACACGGTACAAACCTGCCAAAGAAGTACTATAAGTTGTATCGTCAACAATACTATTATCCGAAAAATCTCTGATCTCTCTCCTCTCTTGCAATAGTTTATAATAAGTATTTCCAAATAATACAGTATCACCATCAGGAGTATATATATCTCGCATATAAACTATTCCTTCTGGCCAAGCAGTCACATATCCATTCTGTATCCATTGTACATTTTCCTGCGGACATAAGAAATCATACTCTAGTGTAGGTGGAATATCAATACTCTCTTCGTCTTTCTTACAAGAAAAAATAACTAGAAATATTATCAGAATTATATAAAAATACTTTATCATTATTCAGTTAATTTAGTAGAGCTATAAATAATTCCTACAAATATATAAAAAAATTGCAATTACTAATTGAACTTAGGCCCTTATTATTTTCTGTGATTTTCTAAAGCCCATGCTATATAAGGAAAGTACTCGTTGATTAACGATTGAAGATTACTTGATTAACGATTGCAAATTTGCGTATAGTTCTAAAATTATAATCCTTTTTTATTATTCATGATTTATCAAACAATTATTAATTTATGGGTTATTGGTAGCTTCATCTGAAATCAAAAAACGTTATTCTGAAATCGTTAACGAAACTACATCCGTTTTTTTGAGGTCTCAACACTTTTTACAAAAATTGAAATAAGCTCATTGTTTTCTGATATCAAGTTTTCTATTCTATCAGTCTTTATATTAAGTTTAGCCTTTTCTATAATTCTTAAATTAACATAAGTTTCTCTTAGTTCTTTTAATGAAAGCTGCATTTTATGTATAAAGTCCTTCTTTGATTCAGCACTTTGAGCTTCGCCATAATTTAATGGCACTGATGTTGAACTTCTTATTATTTGACCAGATAAATGCTTTCCTGCAAAATTATCTTTATTACTATTTACAAGATCAATTATGTCAACAGCAAAGTTAATTAACCTTGCTTCTAATTCTTTGCTATTCATTATTTCTAATTTTATGATTCATTATTATATTCTCTTTAATTTTTCTTCAAACTTTTTTTCAATAAAAGAATTATTTTATCTCTAAATTCAAATAAACCTTTCCATTGTTCACCACAGGTATCTTCCCACCATTCAAACTCTAATGAATTAAAACCATTTGATATTTTAATTTTATAAATAACTCCATCTAATCCTATTCCAATATCTGGCAATTCAAAAATTCTAATAGAACTCAAAGTTTTTAATAAATCATTAACATCATTCATTGAAACTAAATAATTAGAATTATTGTAAGTAATAAAACACTTTTCAGTTGTATAAGCAATAGATACATTAGTTGGATTATTAATATCTTCAAAGTAAGTTGGAAAACTACCTATTGTACTATATTCAATATTTACATTCATATTTTTATTCTTTAGTTGTCCATGAAATACAATTTAAAGCTCCACCTTCTTTTACAACATCTCTCACATCTATTTGTACAATCATTTTATTATCAGCATATTGAGGGAATAATTTTTGAAATTGTCTAAATACAACACCATCCTCTTCTACATCAAATTTTGGTAAAAGAATCACATCCTTAGTTTGAAGATAATTTATATACGCCCAACTATATTTATTTGATTCATCAACTTCAAGAAACACAAAACTCTTTCCTGCTCTTTTCAAACTCTTTTGTAGTTTTAAGTCATATTTATAAATACTGCTTATTAAGATTTTATTATTATCAATAAACCTTAATACTCCATCCGAATGACCGTATTCTTCTCTTTTGTCCCATTCAAATAGAACAACATTACTAACATCAAACGTACTTTTTAGTTTCTTAATTAAATCTGTCTTACTATAAAAATACCTATTTTCCAAAACTATCTTATCAGTCATAATTATACAATCATCAGATTTAATAATATTTCCCCCATCAATAATCAAGTCTGATTTTATTGTATTAATATTTAACGTATCACAAACTATATCTGGATAGGTTTTTAAATTTCTCCTACTTTTCTGTTTTCCCTGTAAATAATCAGGATCATACCTATATTCAATGAATTTATCATCAGAAATTTGTATAGGCATATAATCTCGTGCCCATATATCCTTTGTTTTGGGAATTAACTTAAAATTTATCCCAATAGAATCTAGAGCTTTTTCAATTTCATTATAAGTACTTTTATACCTTTTATCTGTTTTTAATAGCTCAGAAAAATAAATTGTGTTTGTTTGGTTATCCTGTATCATGATATATCAATAATAAATCTGTATTTCAAATTTTCAGTTCCACTCTCCGTTGCATTTTTACCTAAGCCTATACGTTTTGTCTTCTTTAACTCTTCATTAGGAAAATCATACTTAACAATTCTTGTTTCAATTGATTTATTAAAAGCACTAGTACAACTAAACAATTTCATAGCACAAACCATAGGACCTTTAAAACAGCGTTTAGATATTGACTTTTCTTTAGAATTAATATCACAAACTCCACGAATTAAAATTCCACCATGACCTTCAATTTCATCATTACGCAATGCAATATCAACACCTGAATAATGAAAAAACCAATCTCCTTGTTTGGGATTAACATATTTTCGTTTATAAGTACTATTATCTACATGTGATTTTGAAGTCCAATAGAACTCAATTTCTGTTAATCTATAAATTGATTCATAATTCTTAATTGCATATGAATTAAATAGTTTTTCAGCAATTTTTTTAAATCCATTTTCTGACTCTATTTCTTTAGTGATCTTTAAAAAATCATATTCCATCATTTCTATTTTTTATGTTAGTAATCCCTGTGACACCTGTATTTATTTCTATAAACTACAGATTCCCAAAGTTAAGCATTAAAGTATATACAACCTATTAAATAATTTGTTAAAAAACGTTTACAAATATCTAAAACTTTCTAAAGCCCATACTGCATAAGGAAACTTGCTCTTGTTTAACGATTGCAGATTTGCGTATAGTTCTAAAATTATAATCCTTTTTTATTATTC
>JAOZPM010000062.1:0-13575 GCA_029932765.1 Bacteroidales bacterium
ATTTAAATAAAAAAGCCACTTCAATTAAGAAGTGGCTTTTAACCCAAGTGGGCCCACAAGGACTTGAACCTTGGACCAATTGATTATGAGTCAACTACTCTAACCAACTGAGCTATAGGCCCGATATAAAGAAGCTAAATGCTTTCTTTAAATGCGAGTGCAAAAGTAAACAAATAATCGTAATACACAAGGCATTTTTTATATTTTTGCATAAATATTTAATAGATGATTAAGAACATTATTTTCGACCTTGGCGGAGTTATTCTCAATATTGATTTCAATAGGGCAGCAGAGGCATTTAAAGACTTAGGAGTCAAGAATTTTAGTAGTTTATACTCTCGTGCTATACAGAGCAATCTCTTTATTGATTTGGAGTTAGGTGTTATTTCTGATAAAGATTTCTATGCTGCTATTCGTAAGCTTAGTGGAATTAGCATTTCTGATGAGGACATTAAAATGGCTTGGAATAAGCTAATCCTTGATTTCCCAAAAAATAGACTAGATTTATTAATAGAATTGAGCAAAAACTATAGGTTATTTCTATTATCTAATACAAACAAAATTCATTATGATGCATATCAGAATGATTTGCGTCAAAATTATGGAATTGATGGGCTAGAAAGTCTTTTTGAGGAGTGTTATTTTTCTCATGATATAGCGTTGAGAAAACCTAATGCTGATTGTTTTAACTATGTGCTTGAAAAGAATAATTTAATAGCTGAAGAAACATTATTTATTGATGATACAACGGTAAATATAGAAGCTGCAATAGCTGTGGGATTAAAGCCTCTTTATATAAATATTGATAATGGCGATGATATTATTAAGTATTTTGATAATGGTAAAATAGGAAAGTTAAAGCCATATATAAATACAAGATATACATCGGCAAATGCCTTATTTACTGAAAATGAAACAAACTTTTGGACAAAAGAAAATGCGCCGATACTTGTTGGTGTGGGAATTAGAACCCCTGAAAATATAGGTGGACTAATACGCCTTGCTGGAACCATAGGCTGTGCAAAAGTGCTTTTTGCTGAAGATACTGTTAATCATAAAATTTCTAAAATAAAGAAAGCAGCTACCAATGGATTTGTAAAGGTTGACTGGAAGTTTATAGGACTTGATAATTGGACTGATGAAATTCCTGATGATTACACCATTATAGCCATGGAAACCACTCCTGATGCAAAAATGATTTATGATATTGATTTTCCCGAAAAAGTTGCGATAGTTGTTGGCGATGAGAGTTATGGCATTTATATGGAAAGTTTGCATAAATGCGATAAGCAGTTATATATTCCAATGAATGGCTCTGTAAAATCCCTAAATGTAGTGCAGGCTGCCGGTGTAACTCTATACGAATTACTACGCCAAAGAATTAAGTCTTTAGGAAAGTAAATTGGTGTTAATTCAGATAAGATTTTGCAAATAGTAAAAAAAACAAAAGGTCGTAAAACTTAGTTTCACGACCTTTTATTCTATAAAAAAAATTAGATTAGAAAATCTCTCTGTCATTAAAGAAATAGTTAATCTCTATTTTAGCATTATCATCGCTATCAGAACCATGAACAGCATTCTCGCCCATATTTGTTCCAAACATTTTGCGGATAGTACCTTCTTCAGCTTCTGCAGGATTAGTAGCTCCAATAAAACCTCTATATGCTTCAACAGCATTCTCTTTTTCTACTACTATAGCCATTATAGGACCTGATGACATAAATTCAGTTAACTCACCAAAGAAAGGACGCTCGCTATGGATAGCATAAAAAGTTTCAGCCTCTTGAAGACTTAATTTTGTCATTTTTGCTGCAATAATTTTAAAACCACCTTCAGTAATTTTATTCATAATTGCTGCTGCATAGCCCTTACGCATTGCTGTAGGCTTTACCATTGTGTATGTTCTAGTACCACTCATAATATTTTGTATTTAATTATTGTTTTGTGCTTTTAAAATAGTGCGCAAATATATATGATTTTTATTAAGTAGATGACATTTTTTTATAAATCAATTAGCATAATAAAAAACAGAAGTAGACAGGCACAAAAAAAACTCCTATCAGATCCATTGGAATTAGATTACGAAAACTCTTCTAAAATTGGTGGGAATAGAGAAAATGGGGGGCTAAATAATAATTGTTATTGCTCTATTATTAGTCCTAAAATAGTTTATATGTGTTTACTCTGTATTATGTTTTATTGCTTCAGAATTATGATTTAATATTTACTATTTTTGCAATCCTAAATAAGAAATATGATACGAGCATGATAAAAAAATTATTTACCTAATAATTGAATAATTATTTTTTTCCATGCGACTCATATGGCCGTAAAAATATACAAATATGAAACGAGCATGATAAATTTTAATCTTAATATGACCCATAGGGGCATGATTAAAATATTGTTATGCGACTCATATGGCCGTAAAAATATACAAATATGAAACGAGCATGATAAATTTTAATCTTAATATGACCCATAGGGGCATGATTAAAATATTGTTATGCGACTCATATGGCCGTAAAAATATACAAATATGAAACTGGAGATAGAAGATTTTTTGGAGAAAAGTAAAGAGCTATCAATTATTGATGTTCGTACTAGTGCTGAGTTTGAACAGGGACATATTCCCGGTGCTATAAATATACCTTTATTCACTAATGATGAGCGTGCTATTGTAGGTACAATTTATAAAAAGAAGACTAAAAAGTTAGCAGTTCTTGAGGGCTTGAAATTTGTTGGTCCTAAGATGTATGATTTTGCTGTTAAAGCTCAGAAACTGGCCAAAGACAATAAAATTTTGGTTCATTGCTGGCGTGGTGGTATGCGCTCGGCAAGTATGGCATGGCTTTTCGAAACTACCGGGCTGCAGGCTGACACGCTAGAGGGTGGTTATAAAGCTTATCGTTCTTTTATTCGCAAGGCGCTTTCTCGTAATCAAAAAATTCATGTGCTTGGTGGAATGACTGGCAGCAATAAAACCGATATTCTTAAAGTAATGATGGAAATGGGTGAGCAGGTTATCGACCTAGAAGGTGAAGCAAGACATAGAGGCAGCTCTTTTGGACAGATTGGTCTTGAACCACAGCCAACAAATGAGCAGTTTGAGAATAATATTGCCAAGCTTTGGCTAGAACTTGATCCTGAAAAAGTACTTTGGCTAGAGGACGAGAGCAGAGCAATGGGGCGTGTTCGAATTGTAGAGGATATGTTCGATTTGATACGTAAGTCACCTCTTATTATTCTTCAAAAAACTAAGCAAATGCGTATTAATCACCTAGTTGATGAGTATGCTAAGCTTGATAAGGGGGAGCTTGAAAATGCCATTAAAAGAATAGAGAAGCGTATAGGAGGTCTTAACCTAAAAATGGCATTAGAGGCATTGCGAAATGATGATTTTGCAGAGGTAGCAAATCTAACCCTTAATTATTACGATAAAACTTATACCTATGGTATAGAACAGCGTACTGAGGTAGAGAAAATTTATATAGTTAGTAATACTTCAGACCCTGTAGAAAATGCAAAGTTGATATTGGAATTAAGCAATAATAGGTAATATTATATTTAAAGGAAATTATAAAAAGAAACATGGCCGAGGCAAATACTAAATATAAGCAGCATTTAGTTGAGATAGTTAAGCGACTTCCTCCTAAGCCTGGCGTATATCAGTATTTTGATAAAAATGGTAAGATTATTTATGTCGGAAAAGCAAAGTCTTTAAAAAGTAGAGTTAGTTCTTATTTTAATAAGGATCAGCAACATGGAGCTAAAATCACATTTCTGGTTCGTCAGATTGCTGACTTGAAAGTGATAGTTGTGGATTCAGAAATTGATGCATTACTTTTGGAGAATAATCTTATAAAAAAATATCAGCCTCGATATAATATTATGCTAAAAGATGATAAAACCTATCCATGGATTTGCATAAAGAAAGAGGCTTTTCCACGAGTTTTTAGCACGAGAAATATTGTTAAAGATGGCTCTTTATATTTTGGGCCTTATGCTTCGGGTAAAATGATGCATACCATGCTTGACCTTATTCGCAAACTTTACACAATTAGAACTTGCAAGCTGAATTTGTCGGCAAATAATATAAAGTCTGCTAAGTTTAAAGTATGCTTGGAGTATCATATTGGCAAATGCAAAGGTGCTTGTATTGCTAAGGAAACTGAAGAAGAATATCAGGTATATATTGAAGAAATTAAGCATCTGCTTCGTGGAAATATTCATACTGTAAAACAAAATCTGAAAAAGCAGATGATGATTTTTGCAGAAGAAATGAAGTTTGAAATGGCTCAAGAAATTAAGGATAAAATAGATCTTTTGGATAATTATCAAAGCAAATCGATAGTTGTTAATACTTCGCTAAATAATTTGGATGTATTCTCTATTATTTCTGAAGAGGATGAAGCGTATGTAAATTACTTAAAAGTAGTTAATGGAGCTATTGTTCAGGCGCATTCTGTAGAAATAAAGAAACGCCTTGACGAAACTGATGAAGAAATTCTGTCGCATGCAATTCTGAACATAAGAAAGCAGCTTCATAGCAATTCCAAGGAAATACTTGTTTCCATATTACCAAGTTTGGAATTATCTGACACTAAGATTTCTATTCCGCAGCGTGGCGATAAAAAAAAGTTACTGGAATTATCGCAGCGAAATGTGAAGTTTTATAGGCTAGATCTTCGTAAAAAGCGTGACTTGATCGACCCCGATAGAAATAATAAGCGCATACTTGCTGTTATGCAAAAGGATTTGCGAATGAAAGATCCACCAACTCATATTGAGTGTTTCGATAATTCGAATATACAAGGAGATCATGCAGTGGCTGCTTGTGTTGTTTTTAAAAATACTAAGCCAAGCAAAAAAGATTATCGTCATTTTAATATAAAAACTGTTGTTGGTCCTGATGATTATGCCT
This sequence comes from Bacteroidales bacterium, assembly GCA_029932765.1. Lineage (GTDB taxonomy): Bacteria > Bacteroidota > Bacteroidia > Bacteroidales > UBA1556 > UBA6267. The sequence continues at coordinate 4,925 of JAOZPM010000062.1, forward strand.
CAATGGAAGAGGTTATTTATCGTAGATATTCGCGATTATTGAAAGAAAATATGAGTTTGCCACAGCTAATAATTATTGATGGAGGTAAGGGACAGCTCTCTGCTGCCATGAAAAGTATTACTATGCTTGGCTTAAGAGGAAAAATTACTGTGATAGGTATTGCCAAAAGGCTTGAGGAGATATTTTTTCCTGGTGATAGTATTCCTTTATATTTGGATAAAACATCAGAAAGTCTTAAAATAATTCAGCAGGCTAGGGACGAGGCACATCGCTTTGGGATTACTCATTATCGAAAAAAGCATCAGAAATCATTAGTTAAAAGCCAGTTGGGAGATATTGATGGAATAGGTCCAAAAACTGAAACTAAACTTTTGAAGAGGTTTAAATCGGTAAAAAGGCTCAAAGAAGCTGATTTTCAAGAATGGGAAAAGGAGATTGGATTGGCTAAAGCTACAATTCTCCGACAATGGTTTGAAAAAAACGAATAAGTGTTTCTTGTTTTTTGTTCTGTTTAATATTTTACTTTTGCAATAATGAATCAAAAACTGACAAAAGCGGAAAGAATAAATAGTAAACTAACTATTGAAAATATTTTTAGAAAAGGCCAGTCAGTTTTTTCCCATCCATATAAATTAGTTTGTGTCGAAAATAGTAATAATGACGACTCTCCACTAGTTGAAATCCTTATTAGTGTTGGCAAAAAGCGGTTTAAGAAAGCTGTTGATAGGAATGCTATAAAACGCTTGATTAGAGAATCGTATCGTACTAATAAACATTTGCTTTGGGATTTCTGCGAGAAAAATAATACTAAACTTAGCATTACTTTAGTTTATGTAGGCAATGTAATTGGAAACATCGAAAATCATAATAAAACCATGATAAAAGTTATGGATAAAATGCTAGTAAAACTGAATTCAACAAAGAGTTTATAGTGTTGTAAAACAAAGAATTACATAAATAATCTTAGCTTTCCAAAAAGAATATTCCACTTTTGTAAAAATAATTTGACTTTTTTCTATAAACTAACGCAACCATTTTACCTTTTTTTGCATTATATCATTACAAGCCATATCTCCATTTTTGGATTGGATGGCGTTAATTAATAATTATATTATGGAAAATAATTCATTTTTATTTATAACTCCAAATAAGGTAGAGAATTATAATCACACTCGTATTAATCATAATTATGAGAGTTTTGTACTGCCTCCAGAGTTTATAATTGAGTTGAAGAATAAGACTAATGGCAATAATTTGCTTTCTGAATCATATATTAGCAAGGATAGTATTGTACTTAAGAATGCAAGTAATAGAAAGCTAGCATTTGAGATTACACATATAGATGGAAAACCATTTATCAATTTATCATCATTGGGATGGGAGAATGGGTATAATGATTATGAGCTTAAAATTGGCAATGCTAAAAGTATCAATTTTAGTTTGGAGATGAATAAAACGGTAGATAAAGGGATAGAGTTTTATGATAAATCTACATTTACAGTTTTTGATAATCAGAATATTATTGAGAATGGGATTATAACTATTGAAGTTTAATTTCTGCTTAATATTTCTGTCGATAAAAGCTTTATAATAAATATAGTTTTTATTATTAATAAGGAATTATTTTTATACTTTTATAAAAATATTCTTATTGAAACCGATAGATAAAATAATAAAAGCATGTAAAAAGAATAAGGCCTGGGCTCAGGCTGAACTCTTTGAAAGATATTCCGACAAAATGTTTGGGACGTGCTTGTATTATTCTGATAGTAAAGCTGATGCAGAAGACTTACTTCATGATGGCTTTCTTCAGATATTTAAAAATATCGGAAAATATAAGCAAGATAATATTGAAGCGTGGATGCGCAGAGTGTTTATAAACTTGGCACTAATGCAATTCCGAAAGACGAAACTTGATACTTTATCAATAGAAGAGGACGAGGTTTCTGACTTAAATGCGAATACTGAAGACAACGTTAATATGAATGCCGACGAATTACAGGCATTAATTAATAAATTACCAAGCCAGTATCGACTGGTATTTAATTTATACGCAATAGAAGGATATAAACATCGCGAAATTGCTGAGATGCTTGACATAACAGAAGGAACATCGAAATCGAATCTTTCGAGAGCGAGAAATATTTTACAAAATAAGCTACAAAAGCTTAATGATATATAAATGAACGAGAAGAACAACATAGACAAAATTTTTAAGAATGCTGCTCAGCAATATTCTGCCACAGCCCCTAAGGGTGCATGGGGGAGTATTGATGCGTCACTTAAAGCACAAAGTAGAATGCTTTTTATTAAGAAGCTTTCTGTTGCCGCTGTGATTTCTGTTGTTAGTATTGTTGCTGCTGTAGTTGTTTTTAATTCTTCGGATATAGATGTTGCTCAACTAGATGATAATACAAATACTACTCCTAAAAATACTCTAAATACTAAATCAGAACAAGTTACAGATAATACTATTTCTTATAATGATGATGTTCCTAAATTAGAAACCAAGAATAAGGAGATAATAGTAGAAGCAAATACTGAAGCTATTGTAAATAATGCTAATTCAGTAGTAGTAGAAAATATTGCTATTGATAATAAAAGTGAAGTATCGATTGTTGCTGTAGAAAAAACACCGAATAAAATATCAGTTGCTGCAGTTGATAAGGAAAATAATGTTGAGAAGAGTATACATTTAAATAAACTAATTGAGAATATTGATGAAGATATTGTTGGTTCGGAGTCGATAGATATTGATTCTAAAGTTGCTCCAACTATTATTAAAGAGACTCAAGAAAGTATTATCTCTATTAATGAGAAATCTACTAATGATAAATTAGTAATAGAAACTAAGGTAATAGAGAATAGCTCGATTGAAGAAACCCCAATTCAAGAACAGGAAAAACTTATTAATAAGAGTATTTTAGAAGAAATTGCTATAAATGAAGATAAGCCTGAAGTAACGATAGAAAATGAAGTAATAAATCCCGAAGAGTTAAAGAATAATAATACAAGTTCATTCAAATATTTTATAGGAAGTACTATTAGTGCTGCAATTACAAATGCAGTATCTGTTGCACCTGCAACTCCTAATAAGGATATGGCTGTTGCGGGGTCTGTGAATACTGAAATAGGATATGGTGCCTCAGTAGATATTGGAATAAGAAAGGATAACTGGATATTTACAACAGGTATAAGAAGATACGACCATAAAGTATCAGGTGACTTTACTGTAAATGAGCATAATCCATATAATGTTGATGCAGATAACTATGGTTATTCGGCATTGGGTGTAATCTCTCTTTTTAATGTGAATACAAATGCTAGACTAGCAAATCCAAGTTCTGCAATATATGTACAAGATTTTGACGAATACAGTATTAGACTTCGCTATGTAGATATTCCAATAACTATTGGTTACGAATTAAAAATCAATAATTGGTCAGTAATTCCGTATGTAGGAATTAACTCTACTATTATATTATCCAATGAAGTGAAAATGTCGAAGGATGATAAAATATTTATGTATGGTGAGGTGAAAGATGTCAATTCAATTATGCTAGGTATTACTACTGGTGGTGGATTATATTATAATATAGGCAAACGTTGGTTATTAGGCTTAAATACCGATTTTATTTACTATCCTTCAAGTGTAAGTTATAGTAAGGACTATACTTATAAGCCATATTCTCTATTGGTAGGACCAAGGGTGGAATTTAGATTCTAAAACTAAATCTTTATTAATAGTTACTTATTACAAATTCTCTATCCTCTTGTAATTGGTTTTTCAATTCTTCAGTATTCATAAATGAAACCTCATTTCTTATTCTTTTGATTAAGAATACTTCAATATTTTCGCCATAAATTATGCTATCAAAATCTATTATGTGAACTTCAATAGTTTTGTCTGCAGACTGAACAGTAGGCTTATACCCAATATTCATCATTCCTTTATACTCTTTATTATCGTGTATTACTTTCACCATATATACACCATCTGCAGGTATAAGTTTTAGCTTAAACTTAAGCATTAGATTAGCAGTGGGGAAACCCAATGTGCGACCTAGTTTATTGCCATGCACAACCGTTCCGCAAATTTGATAATTATAACCTAGTAAGCTATTTGCATATTCAATCTTACCTATTGTAATGGCATCTCTAATTTTTGTAGAACTTACAGCAATCTCATTAATATCCATTTCAGGAATTCTTTCTACTTCAATATTATAGGATTTAATAATAGTTTCAACATCTTCATTCTCATTATCCATTCTACCAAACTGATGGTCATAACCAATGGTCATTGCCTGTACATTTAATTTTTCAATCAAATACTCTTCTATAAATTGACGGGCAGTTTTTTGGGAGAAATCGTAGGTGAATGGTAGAATAAGAAGATAGTCGAGGCCTATTCCTTCAAGGAGTTTAGCCTTCTCTGTTATATCTGTTATCAATCTAAGGCTCTTGGCATTTTGATTTAAAACAATTCTAGGATGAGGATCAAAAGTAATTAATAAAGACTTGGTATTGCGTTTTTTCGTTTCGGAAATAAGATGCTCAATAACGGCCTTATGACCTAAATGAACGCCATCAAAAGTGCCAATTGTAGCAACGGGCATTTCGCTAATGTTAATATCATCTATTGATTTAAAGATTTGCATAAAAATAATTCTATAATTCCCAGCCTGATGCCAAAATATCAATTATATGTATAGTTTTGATTGGCAACTTATGTTTCTTAATATACGATTCTATATTCATTAGGCAAGACGACTCTGTGCTAACAATATATTCAGCACCAGTTGCAAGTGCATTTTTCACTTTTCTTTCGGTCATTGAGCTAGAAATAGCCTCGTGCTTTACGGAGAATGTTCCACCAAATCCACAGCAAGTATCGCTTTCATCCATCTCAATAATTTCAATGTTTTTGACCTTACTCAATAATGTTCTAACTTCGTGAGTTAGACCATATTCGCGTTTTGCTGAGCAACTATCGTGTACAGTAACTTTATGTGGAAAACTAGCACCTAAATCAGTAACATTTAAATGATTTACAAGAAAATCAGATATTTCAAATATATTATTCTTTATGTCATTATGCTTATTATGTAAAGAGCTATTGTGAAATAATTTAGTATATTGATTTTTCACCATACTAGTGCATGAGGCGCTAGGGCCAACAATTAACCTACCAGTATCAAAATCATTGATAAATTTTTCTCCTAATTCCCGAGCTTCGTCCCAATGACCACTATTAAAAGCCATTTGCCCACAGCAAGTTTGTTTGGAATTATAAAAAACTTTTATATCAAGTTTCTCCAATACTTTTACTAGATTAAATCCAGTATCAGGATAAAGTTGATCTATAAAACATGGTATGAATAATTCTATTTCCATTGTATTATGAGTAGTAGGAATATAAGACTGTAAATTCTCTTTCATAGTCTTATACTTCTGTTCTAATTTGTTTTATATGAGTATGTAATCTTAGAAAGGTCTTCATTAGCTTTCATAATTTTACCTTTTAACTCTTCTTTATATTTTACTGTTTTAGCAAAGAGTTCTTTATCATTTGTTGCCATCATTTGAGTAGATAATATTGCAGCATTAAGAGCTCCGTTAATAGCTACAGTAGCTACAGGAATACCAGGAGGCATTTGTACGATTGCCAAAAGTGCATCCATTCCGTCAAGACTAGCCTTTATCGGAACACCAATAATTGGTAGTGGAGTCATAGCAGCAATAACACCTGGTAAGTGAGCAGCCATTCCTGCACCAGCAATAATAACTTTAATACCTCTGCCCGCAGCTTCACTAGCAAATTTTTCAACTTCTGCAGGTGTGCGATGTGCTGATAGAGCATTCATCTCGAAAGGAATCTCCATTGACTCAAAGAAAGCGGCAGCCTTTTCCATTACTGGAAGGTCTGATGTGCTGCCCATTATTATACTTACTATTGGTTTCATATCTTGTATTTTATTCTATTTTGTTTAGGCAAAAGTAATGAATTATGGCTTTGATTTAAAATCAAAATATACTCTTTATGATAATTCTACTTCCCAGGCAGCGAGTAAACCGCTTGCTTGTGAATTATTAAATTTCGCTTTGTTTATATTGTTATTTCTAATATCAATTAGTAGATTATAGGAGTTTCGCAAATCAGCTTTAAATAAGTTTGTGCTTTCGAATATAACTCCCTTAATATCACAATTATCCATTATACTTTCTTTAAGATTACAGTCGTAAAAATCGCATTCTGTCAAATTGCAATCTATAAACTTAGTTTTTGGAAGTTTAAGTTTCTGAAATGTACAAAAACTTAAATTGCAATTTGCAAAAGAGAATGAAAGTAGAAACGATTTGCATGTGTCAAAAGATAAACCAATTAGCTTACAATCCTTAAATTCAATATCCTGAAAGCTAGTTTGATCAATTTTGCTATTGCTTAAATCACATTGTTTGAAGTTGCAATTTATAAAAACAAATTGTGATAAGTTGCTATTTGTAAAATTACAATTAGTAAAACTGCAATCTTCATATTCGGCAAATTCCAGTTTGTTAAAATCTATATTTTTGAAATTATTATCACAGATAAGGTTCATAAGTAGTAATTTTAGAAAACTCCAGGGATTATTCTCCAACTATTTTTCATATATAATTTATAGCCTTTAAAATAGGATAGAAGAAGAGTCTCTTCAAATAGTAGTTTAAATATTAGATTTAGGTATAAAAACATTAGAAATGCGAATCTATAAATATCCCAATGGCTTATTATTAATGGAGTGATAGCAATAATAATGGATGTATACATAGGATGGCGAATAATAGAATAAGGTCCATTGGTTACTAATACCGAATTTTTAAGGGGTTGTGGTGCAATATTTATCTTGCTTTGATTCATTATCATAACTGCCCATATTGCAAGAGCTATTCCTAATAATTCAATTATTTGTAAAATGAATCCATCAGCTCTCCATGGCGATAAATATAGAAATATTGCAAAACCTAGATATTGAATTATCGTAAGAGTTATGTTTATTATCTTTTGTTTATTAGAGAGTTCCATTACTAATAGTCTAAATATTCTTGAAAAAGAACTTTAACGTATGATTCACCTAATTTTCTAATAGCTATGCTGTCCTGGGGGTTGTCAAATCCATAATTTCTTATTTTATCAAAACCCATTACTTCGGTATAATATCCTTTGGGAGTAACAACGCCATATCCATTATTAAAACCAAAATAAGCAAAATCCGGAGTATTAGGATTAAAAACGTCTCTACTCCAATGGTATTTACTCGCAGGCATATCCAATAGAGTTAGAAGAGTAGCAGCAATATCTGTTTGCGACATTATTTTGTCAATTTGTACTCCTCGATATTCTTCTTTTAAAACATTTCCATAAAAAAGAAGTGGAATTTTACGCACTTCCTTAGAATAAAATGGATGCTTAAAAGGAGAAGGATGAGAGTGGTCTGCTACAAAAACAAATAATGTATTATCATACCATGGTTTTTCTTTTGCTTTAGCAATAAAGTCAGCAATGCAGCTGTCAGCATAATACATTGAATTTAATAATTTATCGTATCTGCTGTCGAAAGTTTTAAAATCGTCAACAGGCATATCGTAAGGAGAATGGGTGCTTCCAGTAAAAGCTGCAGCAAAAAATGGCTCAGGATAATCATCAATATCCTTCAGTACTCTATCCCAAAGAAACTGATCGTGATGACCAAGTTTGCCTGAAGGAATATTTTTATCAAAATCTTTTCCTTCAATTATTTCATCAAATTGATTAAAATAAATATAAGCTTTTATATTACCATAGTTTAGTTGCCCTCCAAAATGAAATGAGGTATTATAACCTTGTTTTTGCAAGTCTTTAGGAAAGCAGTTTAGATTATTATACTTTGATGGTAATTCAATAATATAAGTAAATGGAGTAGAGGGGAATGCGCTAAAAGTAGATGAAATTCCTTGATGCGAAAGAGTGCCTGAAGCATAATGCTCTGTAAATAGTATTCCTTCGCTTGCCATTTTAGAAAAATTTGGCGTAACATGCATTTCGCCTCCTAATTCATCAATAAAGTCTGCTGACCAACTTTCTAAAAACACAAAAACTATATTTGGCTTTTTAGTGGTTAAAACATTAATGCCTTTTTCTCTTTTATAATCATAAAGCTTATCAACTTCTTTGTGAGATTCTTCTAAACTATAGTTTACATACGGGTTTGAAGCCATATATCTTTTATTTGCCAATATGCTATGGAAAAAGTTCCATGGAGTATTAACACTAGCTTGGTTAATAAAATTTATTTTTGAATGATAAGATTGACTTTGTGAAATTGGTATTTGTTGTAAACTACCACGCATTGAACCAAATATAAGCAATGGGGCAATAATAAACCATAATACAGAGAATATATTATTGCGCTTTGGCTGTGGAATATCTTTCCATAAAAATCTATTGCTTAGTTTTATTAATGAGTACGATAAAAAAATAAAAGCTAATAGTCCGCCAATTAATACTGATGTTCTTGCAGAATGATAGGCTTCGTCAAGATTTCCTAGATATGCAAATGCTTTAGAATTTAGCTTTATTCCCCATTCGTTATAAATAGAGATATTAGCTAAATCTATGAAAACAAGTAGAG
>JAOZPM010000062.1:13675-16741 GCA_029932765.1 Bacteroidales bacterium
CAATAAGCTCAGAGTGTATTCCTTGTTGTACAATCATTCCTTTATCCATAACTACAATTTGGTCAGCATTATGTATTGTAGATAGGCGGTGTGCTATTACAATAGATGTGCGATTAGCCATAAGTTTCTGAAGTGCATCTTGTACTAGTTTTTCGCTCTCGGTATCAAGTGCAGAAGTAGCTTCATCAAGTATAAGAATTGGAGGATTTTTCAATATTGCTCTAGCAATAGTAACTCTTTGTCGCTGACCACCTGATAACTTATCTCCTCTGTCACCAATAACGGTATCATAAGCCTTTGGCATTTCCATAATGAAATTATGAGCATTGGCAGCTTTTGCAGCTTCTATCATTTGCTCATCACTCTTAATTTCGGAGCCAAATTTTATATTTCCCTTTATAGTATCATTAAATAGAATCGCCTCTTGGGTTACAATACCCATAAGACCACGTAGTTCGCTAATTTTTATATCTCTTATGTCGGTTCCATCAATGGAAATTCCGCCATCAATTACATCATAAAAACGTGGTAGTAAATCAGCAATAGTAGTTTTACCAGCTCCTGATGAACCTACCAGTGCAATCATTTTTCCTTTAGGAATAGTTAGGTTAATATCCTTTAATACAGGCTCTTCTTCGTATTTGAAGTTTACATTATTAAATTTAATTTCCTGAGTGAATTCCTTCTTTTCTATTGCTGTTTCTGATTCGTAAATTTTTTCATCAGCATCAAGAAAACTATATATACGTTGTGCTGATGCAATACCTTTCTGAATACGCTGATATCCTGTAGATAGAGCTTTTATAGAAGGTATCATTTGAGAAAATAGCAGTATAAAGAAAATAAATTCTTCGCCAGTAAGACTATTGCCAGAATCAAGTACTAGTTTGCCACCATACCAAAGGATTAGGGAAACTACCAACATTCCAAAAAACTCACTAATGGGTGCTGATAAATCACCTCTACGCATAACTGTTGTTGCAGTTTGCATATAAGTATTATTGGTTTTCTCAAATCTATTTACAACTACTTTTTGAGCATTAAATCCTTTAATAATTCTTAAACCTGATAAACCTTCGTCTAAAAGTGATAATAATGTTCCCATTAACTGTTGTGCTATTAGCGACTCTTTTCTAAGTATTTTTCCTAGCACCCCAATTATTATTATAGATATTGGCATAACTAAAAACATCATTAAAGTAAGCTGATAGTTTGTCATTAATAGTACTATAATGAAAACTATAAGTGTAATTGTATGCTGAAAAATAATTTCTAATGTTCCAATAATAGTCCATTCTATATCTTGTACATCATTGGTAGCTCGCGATATTATATCACCTTTTCTTTTCTCAGAAAAATAGGATAGAGGTAGTATTAATATTTTATTAAATATGGCATTTCTTAAATCTCTTAATATTCCGTTACGAAGTGGTGCAATGGACCACATTGCAAGATAGCGAAATAAGTTTTTCATTAGAAAAGAAAGAGCCGTAATACCAGATATGTATAATAGAACAGTCTCTGTACCAAAGTTTTCGATGGAAGAGCTCATCGTATAATACATATAATCAAGCATTGCATCTTTATTAAATGCAAATTCTACAGCCTCTGTTTTAAGGGTATCCATTCCAAAAATTAACTTAAGAAATGGAATTATCATTCCAATGGAAAATATGGAAAATATTATAGTAGTAATATTGAAAGTTATATTCATTATTACATTAGCTTTATAACCTTTTACTAATGATAATAATCTTAGAAAATCCTTCATAAATAGTATATATCTTTAATTTTATTTTTATCCAATAATAGAAACAAAAGTAATACAAAAAGTGGAGTGGATTGATACTCATAGTGCTAATATTATGTGAAAATAGATTAAAATATTTTCGAAGCTTTTTCTCAATTTTGCTGTATAAATCTAATACTATTGGAATATTCAAATAGTAATTCGTCAGTACCTAATATCTATTGAGAGAGTGCCTAAGTTCAATGAGTAAATGTAATTTTCAAGAGAATTATTTTTATCTTTGTTATTTAAACCTAAGAATGTAATTTTCATGATAAATCGTTTACCTATACAGCTATTCCTATGAGAATTTTGAAAACAATTATGTTAGTTATAGCTACAACTTATTGCAGTCTTTCTTTTGCACAAAGTTCGGATACGGTATATTATGAAATTTTACGCAACAACCCAAAAGATATAAACAATCTGTATATATATGCATCACCATTTGGCTTTGATATTTCAGCTTCGTATATGAACCTAAGCTATGGCTTTGGAGCAGAGTATAATTATCGAGATAAATTTACTCTAGGTTTTAATTTAAGAAGATCTTATACGGAAAAAATAAATGATGAAATAATGGGGCCTATGATTCAACCCCTAAAACAAGGAACTGCAAAAGGAGGAAACAAAAATTTTGCTTTCTATGAGTTATCAGCTCAAGTTTTACTTGGTGGAAGACAAGTTGTTCATAATGAAAGATCGACAATGGAAGCCGATATGTATTCTAAAACTTATATTAAAGTGAAAGTAAAGCATTTCATTGCGTTAGCATTACGAGCGTCCTATGGGTATCATCATTATCCATTATATAGTAATTTTTCGGGCCATAAAACCAATGACTCTAGCCCTGTTGAAGGCATAGGAGGGGCAACGATGAACAATTTGCAGTTCGCTAGTTTTGGATTGGGTTTATTTCAAAAACAGGATATAAAGCTAAAAACTGATAAATATGGAGATAAAGATTATTCAACAATAACTACTTATTATTTTGACATGCTTTTCCCTATTTATCAAGACCTTACTAATATGGAGGTTACAGACAACACAAGTGCTACACCTATGTATTATGAAGTTGATGTAGATTATACACCCATGAGTACCTATGGTTATAGAGTTGGTGTGAAATATCAAGTTGTATCACGAATAAGAAAAATAAATGGTGGAATAAGATTTGAATTAGGTTTCTTGCCTGGCCTAAATAAGTTTCCCGAAAACTTCTATATGTCAGCAGGGATTGAAATTAATATTTCCTTTGATGCTCAATAATAATAATT
>JAOZPM010000177.1:0-4630 GCA_029932765.1 Bacteroidales bacterium
AGGCTAAATTTAATCAAGTAGTATTTTTTCATAATATTAATTTATAGTGTATCAATGTCAGTTATTACTAATAATTCAAAAATAGCACTACACATATATAACAATTAGAGACAATCGCCTAATTTATATACGTATAATACCTATTTGTAGAATAGTTAGTTAACATATAAGTTTTATATGTTGATTTTATATGAAAATCTTGTAATACTAATTTTTATTACAAGACAATTTTCCCTGTGTTTGATTATATATCTAACAATTTCCCAAAATGTTATAATATATTTACTCAATAAATTATCTATTTTACTATTATACCAACACTATTAAATAATGGTATTAATAGCAATAATTATATAGATACAAGCCCTTCTTTAATAGAATAAATTAATAAATCCACAACATTTTTAGAACCTGTTTTACTTATTAGATTAGCTTTATGTCCATCAACTGTTCTTTTCGAAATAAATAAAGCATCAGCAATCTCAGCATTAGATAACCCTTTGGCTACTAACTCAAGAACTTCCAATTCTCTATTAGTTAGTCTTATAAAATCATCATCTTTGGATTTCTTATTAATAAATTTACTAGTAAAATAGCCCAACAAATCATCAGAATAGCAATTTTTACCATTATAAACAAGGTTTACAGCTCGTTCTATTTCGCTAATACTACTATTCTTTAATAAAAACCCTTTTGCTCCTGCATTTATTATTTTATGAAGGTATTCCTCTTCTCCAAACATCGATAAGGCAATTATTTTTATACCTGGAAAACGATTAGTTGCTATTTCTGTAGCTTCTATACCATTCATTATAGGCATTTTAATATCAATAAATACCACATCCGGTTTATGAGAATTAAGCATAGCTAAAAATTCTTTTCCATTTTCAGCCTCACCAATAACTTCTACATTATTCATTTTCCTGAGTACCATGGTCACGCCCTTTCTGAATAGTTCATGATCATCTACAACCAATACCTTAATACTATCTTCCATACTTTCTAATAAATATAAACTAATATCTTATGTTTGTCATTCTAATTAATCTCTACTTTCAAATTAAATATCATACCTCTATTAATTTCACTAGTATATTCATACTCTCCATTAATAGAAATAGCTCTATTTTTTATGTTTTTATGTCCAAGTCCTTTTTTTACATTATCAATATTGAATCCTATGCCATCATCTTTATATTGTAAAGATAATATATTATTATTTAAACTAAGATCCACCTCAATTTTATCTGCCTCAGCATATTTCAATGAATTATTTATTAACTCAATAATAATTCTATATATATTAATCTCAATATTATTTTCAAATCTCTGCGTAATATTATCATTAAATTCTATATTTATATTTCCAGCATTTTTTATATGAATAATGAATGCTTGAATAGCAGCAATAAGTCCATTATCTACAATTGAACCAGGTAATATATTATTTGCAATATTTCGCGTAGTAACAATAGCTTCATCCAATAAATCATTTGCAAAGGCTAGCATCTCAACCCCTTCAACATTATCACACTTATCAGTTGTCATTTGATTTATATATAATTTTACTGTAGATAATAATGGACCTAAGCCATCATGCAAATCTTCAGAAAATCTTCGTCGTTCTTTATCTTCAGTTTCCATAACAGAATTCAGAACTTTACGCTCCAGTTTTATTCTTTTAGAAATATCAATCATAATACCTCTAAGACCAGGCTCGTCTTTTTCTAATAGGTGTACCTTTTTAAGATAAAACACCATATATAACACCTTTTTATACTTTGTTATTACACGATATTCTTGACCTCTATTTTGCCCACCCTCAAGAAGATATAAATATTCCTGATAAAACTTATGTCTATCACTTGGATGAATAATATTATGAATTGTTTCCTTTTTAATCTCAAAATTTGAAAAGCCCAATAAATCTTGACCATGCTTATTTATAAATTCAAATTGCCCTTTATTATCAAATTCTATTACTGTTTGAGGCAATAAATCTACCAGTTCCATATATCGTGAATCACCTGAATTCTTAATCTCTTTTTTTACTTTTTTATACCTCTTATTTATAGTAACCACAAGTATTGACCATGCTAATACTAGTATAAATAATAGTACAAGATCAGGATAACTATAATATGTAAAATCCAACATTTTTTATTAAATCAATGATTTTTTTAGTCAATTTCAATATAACTACAAATGTACATATATTATATAATAAAACTATAATTTTAACATAATAACCTATTTTAGTTATAAAATAAAGAAAAATATATATTCATACCCATAAGAATCATTCGTATTTTTGCAATTAAATTCAATAGTGAATTTGTAAAATATAATATTATGGAAAGAATTAAGGATAGTTTTATTTTTGGAATACGACCAATAGAAGAAGCGTTTAGCGCAGGTAAAGAAGTTGATAAACTTCTTGTACAGAAAGGTTTATTTAGCGATTCTATTAAAGATATTATAGCAACAGCAAAACATCACGATGTATATGTACAATTTGTACCAATCGAAAAATTAAATAGAGTAACTCGTAAAAATCACCAAGGAATAATTGCCTATATGTCTATGGTTGAATATCAGCCAATTGACAATGTTTTGCCAATGATTTATGATAAAGGCGAAACACCTTTTATCCTTATTTTGGATCGCATAACCGATATCAGAAATATTGGAGCAATAGCCCGAACTGCAGAATGTACAGGTGTTCATGCTATATTAGTACCAGCACAAAACTCTGCTAAAATTAATGCCGAGGCGGTAAAATCTTCTGCAGGTGCTATTCTTAGAGTACCTATTGCACGTAGTTTTAATCTTAAAGAGGATATCGAATTTTTGAAGCAAAGCGGTTTGCAAATTATTGGTGTTAGCGAAAAAACCGATAACGACTATAGTAATAATGACTATAATCTACCTACTGCAATAATTATGGGTGCTGAAGATGATGGTATTTCTGACGAATATATTAAGCTTTGCGATAGCTTTGCTAAAATAACTATGGTTGGCGAAACTGCTTCACTAAATGTATCTGTAGCAACCGGCGTAGTACTTTTTGAGGCTCTTAAGCAAAAGCTAAATAACGATAATTAGTTTTTAAATATATAATGAAACTATATTCAAGAATATACGAAGCAAAATGCAAACCCGAAGAAATAAAGGAGGATATTATCATCCTACATGGTTTATTTGGAATTTCTGACAATTGGGTAGGATTCGCTAGGCAATTTAGTAAATATCATCGCATTATCATTCCTGATTTGCGAAATCATGGACAGAGTTTTCATAATGATAGCTTTGAACTAGATGATTTAGTTGCTGATTTATTAAATGTTATTAATGATAATAATAGCAAGTCCCCTATTCTATTAGGTCACTCATTAGGTGGACGAATTGCTATGCGTTTTGCATTATTATATCCCGAGCTAATAAGCAAACTTATTGTGGTGGATATAAGTTTGCGCTCGGTTCGTAAAAAACCTGAGCATATTGCAATCATTAATATAATGAAGAGCTTCCCCATTGATGAAATGAAATCTTTGGAGCAAATTAAGGATTATTTATTGAAGAATATTAAGCATGAAAAGTTAAGAAGAATAGTTCTTAAAAATATCCTTAAAACATCTGATAGCTTTCAATGGAAGGTGTATTTTAAGCCATTAATCAAGCTATTTGATAAAGAATCAGAAGCAATTGCTACTGATCAAGTTTTTGAAAAAGAGACCTTATTTATTCGTGGAGGTAACTCTGACTATATACTGGATTCTGATATTGCTATGATTAAAGAGCATTTTCCAAACAGTGAGATTAAGACAATTGAAGGTGCAAGTCATTGGGTGCAAGCAGATAAACCATTGGAATTTATTAAAACTGTAATTAGCTTTATTGATAAAAAATAATATACTGCAAACTTTTATACAGTTAGTTATTGCATATATTACAGTAATGCTAGCTCTTCCAAGCTCTACTAATTTCTCTTTTTCCCGGAGGTCCTGCTATTTTTTCTACTTCAAATCCTGCTTCTTTCATGATTCTACGCACTACTCCTTTAACAGTATAAGTTGTTAGTACTCCTCCTTTTTTCATGGATTTATATATTTTTTTAAATAAATCTAATGTCCATAAATGTGGCTGTACATCTGGGGCAAAAGCATCAAAATATACTACATCATACTTATTATCTTCTAATTCTACTTCATTAAAATCTAGCTCTAGCTTACGGATAAAGAAAAATGGACTTATTTCTATTTCTTTATTCCATTCAATGGTATGCATCTTATGCAAAATATCTGAGTTTGAGTAATTAAGTTTCTCATACTCAGCCTTTATCAATGGGTATTTTTCTATTCCGCAATAATTTACTCTTATTTCATTCTCCAAAGAGTATTCATACGTTTGCAAAGCATTTAAGGCAGTTCCCAGCCCAAATTCAAGCACATCAATAGTTTCTTTATTTATCTGACTAAGAGCCGATTCTATAAATATATGTTTAGACTCCTGCACAGCCCCAAAATGTGAGTTATAATGCTCCCCAAGTGCTGGTACATATAGTGTTGTGCTTCCGTCTTTTGTAATTCTTATCTCGCGATTCATTTAATTAATTATTCAATTGGTTAAT
>JAOZPM010000063.1:0-16635 GCA_029932765.1 Bacteroidales bacterium
AGTCTAATATCGAGTTCTTCATCAAAATGAACCATTCGCAAATATTCATCCTCATAGCTTGCCGGCAAAGAGTCCAAATAATCATAATTTGTATAGCCTTGCTTAATATGCGGATTTACTGTAAGGTAACCTACTCCAAAGGAAGTAAGATTTTGAAAGAAGTGTGTTCCTTGACTTGGATCAATTCTATAATTAGATAATCCTGACTCAACAATAATTCGCGACTGACTAATCTGCGGCCAATTAACTGGAATACCCAGCCAACGATCCGACGAGCCCCATCTTCCTGGACCAATTAGGATATAATTTTTATCCTCTTTCATAAACTGATCATTAATTTTCTCTATCAGTTCTGGTAATAACAAATTATTTTTAGACTCAAACGACTGAGGTTTTACATATAGTATATCCTTAATATCGGTGTATATACCATTTCCTAAAGACGAATCTGAATAAATAATTGTATTATCAATATCCACATTTTCAACATCAACTTTCTGACTCATTGTACTTTCAACAATAGGGCGAATTTGCAATAGGTTAAAGGTATAATCCCCAGATGCATCCTTATTAAGATTCACTGCAAACTCTATTTCAACTGGCTTATTCATAGCCTTTTGACCCAAAGCCAACACGTCACTAACTATCTCCGATAGTGGGAACTTATTATATTTGAGAATATGCGAGAATGTCACAATTTTCTTACTATTCTCAACCCAAGAATCTCTAATCCGTTTATCGTGCAAATCATAACTAGAAAGCATCATTCGCATTGAAGGATGATTAGGAAGATTTCTGGTAGTAAGGTGTTTTAAATTTACTGTTTCTGAAACAGAAGGAACAAATTCTTGCTGATTAAGATTTAATGCGTAAAACTTTTTCTGCGTTGTAGTTAATGCCAATTCTGGAGTTGATAACTGCAGTGCTTTTTGAGGACTTTTAGGTGAAAAGCGAAGACTAACGCCACTTCCATCAACAATCTGTTTTCCGAGTCCCAGAGCAATTTCCACCACCCCATCAGAAGCCTTTTCGCTGCCTATTGGATAAAAATTAACTGAGCGCGTAACACCAGAGAAACTAGGCATAAATACATCACCATATTCTTGACCACAAACTTCCTGAAGAACAATCGCCATTTTTTCTTCATCAATAACATTCTTAGTAGCAGCCATATAAGCCTTACTAGCATTAAAATATACTGAAGAATACACATTCTTTATAGCCTCAGAAAGTTTTTTCAGATTCTTGCTTTTTGAAGGCACTAAAGGCAGCATCATAGTACTATAAATACCTGCAAAAGGCTGATAATGCGAATCTTCTAATAAACTAGAAGACCTAATAGCAATGGGTTTATTAACAATATCAATATATTTTTCTAAATCTTGAATTAGGCTTATAGGAAGCGTGGCTTTTATAAAAGCTGCTAATATTTCTTCATCAGTAACATCAGAAAGTGCAACCTCATATAGATTATTAGATTCCATAAATTCATCAAACACATCGGTGCTAATAACAACTGTTTTAGGAATGGTAATAAAAACCCCTGGGTATTTTTGATGCATTTTATTCTGCTTCAGCATAATATCTATAAAAGCCAAGCCACGAGCTTTTCCTCCGATAGAGCCCTCGCCTATTCTAGCAAACATCACATATTTATCAAAGCTCTTTCTATAGAATTTTGCAATTACACCTCTACTGGTATTTCTACGATAGTCGGCTAGTGCGTCATATATAAATGTTCTAATTTCATCAATATTATTAAAATGCTCAGCCCTCATAAACTTAAACATATTAGCAACATGATATAAAGCCCTTGATTTAAGCCATTTGGAAATATGGTTTCTATTTATATGATATTCCAACACCTCATCAGGCACTTCTTTTATCAATCGTTGTAAACTCTGCAAATCGTGAGCCTTACCAATAATTTTATCCTCTCGAGGACAATAGAAATTAAAATCGCCAAATGCAAAATTATTCAGTATGTAATGGCGCAATTCTTTATTTAAGGATTTAGAATTTTTATCTACAAAATCAACTCCAAGCTCATCAGCATAACGTTTATTATTTGCATCCGAAGATTGCAATAAATAAGGCATAAACGCATCTTCCTTTCTTACAAGCTTGCCTAATTTAAGTCCTGCAAATTTATCTCTAACACCTCTGCGATTATAACTCATATCAGAAACAACACCTAGCAGATTATTTTTATATCGCTCAAAATACTCAAGAGCTTTATCGTAATCAGTAGCTAGTACAATTTTTGGACGACCACGCATCCTCATTGTCTTTTGATGTTCGTTTAAGCCCTCAGTCATATATTTTTTCGACTGATTAAAGATAACCTTATACATATTAGGCAAATATGAAGAGTAGAATCGCACCGAGTCTTCCACAAGAATAACTACGGGCACACCTACCTGGTTCACATCGTATTCTACATTCATTGCATCCTCTATAAGTTTTACAATTGCTAGCAGAATATCAGAATTTCCTAACCAACTAAAGACATAATCAAAAGCATGTATATCTTCATTCTCAAGCCTTTTACTAATTTCACGACTAAATGGAGTTAAAGCGACAATAGGTATATTTTCAAACTTTTCTTTAATCTTATTAGAAAGCACAAAAGGATCCATACCCTCTACACTAAGCATATTAATTACCAAATCTATTTGCTGATCATCCATAGTATAAAAAACATCATCAGCAGTAGAAACCTGTATAAATTGTGGAGGATAGCGTAGGTTTAAAGCAACATACTCATTAAAAATTTGTTCATCAATACGCCCATCCTCTTCAAGCATAAACGCATCATACTCACTGCAAATCAATAACACTTTATTAATTCGCTTACTCATTAACTGCCCAAACTCTACATCTGTATTATAGAAATATGAATTACTTTGTATAGCCATTTTAAATAATTAGTTTCAATAAAATACTTTAAAAATTATAGTATTAGTATAACTACGACCTCTGCAATACCATGTATTTATTATTCTATTCGTCAAAATGCACCAACCAACTCAAAGGGAGTAAGATTAAGTAGATAACGACACTAGAAATTGTCATAATATTTAAATACTTCGATAGCAAAGATAATTATTTTAAATAAGATTATATAATCGGAAAAAATCGTTTTTAAGATGCTATTTATTTATACTCTCGTTATCTTTTTTTGATTTAATGAAAGTATAATTTTCATACATTTGTGCCTTAATATTAAGTGCACGCACACTAATACAAAACATTATGAAAAATATTAAACTTATACTATTTAGTTTATTAGCATTATTGATTATAAACACAACAGTTATAGCACAAGGCTTAGGGCAATTGGGTGGACATCAGAACCAACCTAATGATCCTATTAGTTGGACACAAGAAGTAAAAAAGATTAGTGATACCGAATATCAACTAATATTTCACGCTAAAGTTGTAGAAGAGCACTGGCATTTTTATTCACAACATACCGAAGGTACAATGCCAATGGCATTCTATTTTGATGATATTGAGGGATACGAAAAAGTTGGTAATGTAAGCGAATCTCCCAAACCAAAAGAAGAATATGATGATTTATTGGGTGGTTTAACCAAATATTGGGAGAATGAAGCAATATTCAAGCAAACAATAAAAATCACATCTACAGAGGATGTAAATGTACATGGAGCAATAGAGTTTCAGGCATGTATCGAAGGCGCTTGTACAATGCTTACCTATGATTTTAAATTTGATATAAAAGGAGCTCCTGCTAAAGAAGCTAAAGTAAGTGAAAAGGAAGAAAAGCCTGCATCTGCTAATACTGAGGTAAAAAAAGAACCTAAAGACAATGTAGAGACAGAAGCTATTGAAGAAACAAAAAGCACCACTGAATCAACAGAAGAAGTAAAACCTCTAGAGCAAACTGATAACAGCTTTGCAGATAAAAGCACCAAAGAAGAATCTAAAAAAGACGAAACTAGCTGGATAAACATATTCCTATTTGCATTTATAGCAGGGATGCTTACATTAATTACACCATGTGTATTCCCTATGATTCCAATGACTATTAGCTTTTTTATGAAAGGTAAGAAAAGTAAATCTGCTGGACTAAAGCAAGCATATTTCTTTGGATTTTCGATTGTAGTAATCTTTGCAGTACTTGGTCTTTTACTTACTGTTTTACTAGGAAAAGACGCGATGTATATAATTAGTACTCACT
This sequence comes from Bacteroidales bacterium, assembly GCA_029932765.1. Taxonomy (GTDB): domain Bacteria; phylum Bacteroidota; class Bacteroidia; order Bacteroidales; family UBA1556; genus UBA6267. The sequence continues at coordinate 4,205 of JAOZPM010000063.1, forward strand.
GGATTCCTAATACATTATTCTTTTTAATATTTATGATATTTGCGCTATCATTCTTTGGATTATTTGAGATTACACTTCCTAGTGGGCTTATCAATAAATCTGATGCACAGGCTGATAAAGGTGGATATATGGGTACTTTTTTTGTAGCATTTACTACAGTATTAGTATCATTCTCTTGTACAGGTCCAATACTTGGAGCAGCACTTATAGAGCTTAGCTCTGGTTCTGACAATAGTATTGTATTCCTAATATCAATGATAGGTTTTGCCTTAGGTTTTGCAATACCATTTACTCTTCTGGCAATGTTTCCAACGGCACTTGGAAAATTAAAATCTGGCAGCTGGCTGAATACTGTAAAAATAGTATTTGGATTTATTGAAATCGCTCTTGGTCTTAAGTTCTTATCAATGGCTGACTTAGGTGCTAACTGGGGTTTACTCGACCGTGAAACATTCCTAGCAATTTGGATAGTGGTATTCTCTCTATTAGGATTCTACTTATTAGGTAAACTCAAATTTAAAGGTGATAGTGATTTAAAAAGCATAAGTGTTACTCGATTGTTCTTATCCATAGTAACATTCTCTTTTGTTATGTATATGATACCTGGCCTTTGGGGAGCGCCTTTAAAAGCAATCTCTGGCTACGTGCCTCCTATGACTACTCAAGATTTTGATATAAACCGTATTGTTGTTGAAAACAGTGGTGGACAAGGAATTTCCCATAATAATGAATTGGGCGACAGAAAATACGCAGACATTCTACATATGCCTACTGGCTTTGATGGTTTCTACGATTTAGAAGAAGCTAAAGCTTATGCTAGAAAAGTAAATAAGCCAATTTTTGTTGACTTTACAGGTAAAACTTGTGCCAACTGTCGTGAGATGGAGAATAATGTTTGGTATGATAAAGAAGTAAAAAGACTTCTTAATGAAGAATATATTATGGTTGCATTATATGCCGATGCCAATTTTATTAAACTTGATGAAAAAGATTGGGTTAAAAATGAAGACGGCAAAACTATTAAAAGATTAGGTTCTAAGAATTTGAATTATCAAATAACAAAATTCAGTATGAACGCACAGCCATACTATGTATTAATGGATGCTGATGAAAATATACTTACCAAAGAAAATAAAGCTTACGATAAGCATATACCAAACTTTATTAAGTTTCTGGATGAAGGTGTTGCTAATTTTAAAGCTAAAAAATAAGACTCGATTTTTCGTATCTATAATAAAAAATCCTTAGTGCAAAAGCACTAAGGATTTTTTTTATAATTTAGAATATTAAAAACTAGAAAATATTTTAATTTTATTTTGGCACTATTGATTACAAATTGGTATTATACCAAATATAAATCTAATTCCCAAGCAGAGAAGCCTATATCTAAAACTATATCAATAGTATTAGTATTAAGAACTCTATGGGGAATTATTATGTTCTTATATCCACTATTTTCAATATTATCAGCAATTATAAGATTAGTATTAGAACCCTCTACACCTGCTCTATTATTGCACGAAACAATTGGCAATAATGCCACAGCAATAATTAGTAGAAATAATATTTTTGATTTATTTAGCATCCCTGACATATAAAAATTATGGTTCTACAGGGTTTTGTGTGGGTATTTAATAAAAACATAGTCAGTATATTAAAATCCTAATTTTATCAGTAAAACAGTAAGCTGTATTCAGTAATCTGTAATCAGCAGTCAACATTAATGTTACAGATTACTTATCCACCGAAAACTGATTACGTTTTAAAAATTCATTAATAAATAGAAAATTACAGAACCCACAACAAACCTAGTAGAACCAAAATTATAATACAACAAAGGTAAAGATATCTTCATAAAAAAAGCCCCATTCATTCCGAAGAACAAATGGGGCTGAATATTATTTCTAAGAACTATTTTTAGTGCTTAGTTACAGTTACTGTATAAACTTCAGTAGCAGCTTCAATTTTTAGTTCAATAGTGTAATTACCATCAGCACCAACTAAGATGTTACCACCATTGTCAGTAAAGTTAGCTAAATCATCACCAGCCCAAACTACGTCACCGAAACCAATAGATTTACCAGACCAAGTACCAGCTTCTCTCCACTTAAACTCACCACCAGCGATAAGGTCAAATGTAGAATAAGTCCAAGTATAATCAGTACCAGAAACAACAGGCATTTGTGGCTGAAGATCTTCATCCCAAGCAGCTTGGTCACCGTTAGCTTTATAATAAGCACTTCCGATAATAGCCATTTCGTAGTTAGAATAATCAATAGATGGCAAGTCACCAGTTCTATCAAGAGTTAAAGTAAAACCTTTACCTAACTCAAATTCCATAGTTACATCATATACACCTGGATCGTCGTTAACGATATTAGCTCCACCAGGAACTAAAGCATCAACAGCTCCACCATAGTTAGTATTTACTTTAATACCTTTGTCAGCAGTTCCATTATCATAAGTAGTATCAATTTCGATTTTCCAACCATTAGAATAACGTAATTTGAATTCACCTTTTAATAGATCCATAGAAGTTGTCCAAGACATAGCTGTTGCATTAAATGCACCTTCAACTAGATCAGTAGAACCACCCCAACCATTAGGAGTAGCAGCGCCAATAAGACCCCACTCTACTTTAGCAACAACAACTTTATTTACTTCTGTATCAAAAATAACGTGATACATTCCGTCCTCAGCTACAGTAAATTTATCTGAAGTTTCTTCAATAGAACCTCTAGAGAAATCAGCTGAATGTGGCTCATCACCAGTTGGATTATCAACTTTAGCGAAATCAGCACCAGGACCATAAGTAGTGTTAGCAGATCCTTTTACCATTACGATATTAAATCCACCACCAGCTTTTACTGGGATATATAATTCCATTAGCTCAGCACGATCAGCTTGTCCAACTTCATTCTTAGTAGAAGTCATAATAGCCTTCTCATTAAAATCAGTATAAGCAACAGCATCACCTTTTACATAAAGACCATCTAGTACAACTACTGGATCTACTATTTCTTCTTCATCATCATCTTTCTTACAAGATGTAAATGTTACTAAACCTGCAAGAATAATAATCCAGCTGAATTTTAGCATACTTTTAAAACTTAATTCTTTCATAATAATTAATTGAAATTTGTTAATAATTGTTTGTTTAACTTTTATAATGTTTGTAATAAAAAAGTTCATTAAAATAATAGCTGCAAAAATACACATTTTATTTTTAGTAGCAAATCATATTATTTATTGTGGAGGCAATAGTAAATTACTATTTACATCTGTTGCCCATTTTGGAATAGGAAAGACTCTCATATCCGTTCCATGAGCACTTTTCTCCCACCAGCTTTGCTCCCATTTTCCGAAGCGTATAAGATCTTGACGACGGTGCCCTTCGCAATAAAGCTCACGACCACGCTCAGCAAGTAAATCGTCCAAAGTAGCACCTGCAAAAGCACTTACACCAGCACGAGTTCTTATTTGGTTAATCCAATTATCGCCATTATTACCAGCTCTTATTTCAGCTTCAGCTTTCATAAGGTAGAAATCAGTAATACGGAATAAAGGGAAATCATTGGATAGGTTTTCTAAAGCACCCATCGCAATTTCATACTTTCCTAATCTAGCACCTGTCATACGAATTTCTTCAGGAGTATAATTTGCAGCTTTCATTTCTAAAGCTGGCAAGTGTGGATCTATATTAAGAGGCTTATGAGTTTCGCCATCAATAATCACGCTACCACTCACGGCATACCTTAATCCCCACATATTATAAGCTTCTTTTCTTAAATCGGTATCCTCATAAGTATCAAAAAAGTCTGGAACTATACATAATCCATTCCATGGTCCTACAGGCATATCAAACTCTAAATTCTGCTGATAATGCAGTGTACGCATATGAATTCTAAATCCTGTAAAATTATTCTCATCGTAAGGAATTGCAAAGATAATCTCTGATGAGTTTGAATTCTCAGTTTTGAAAGGATCTGATACATTAGCTGCCAAATTATATGGGCCGTTAATCAAACTATCGCAATAATCTGCTGCCAACTGATATCTATCAACTCCTGTATAAATTTCAGAGTTTATATATAATTTTGCCAATAAAGCATAAGCTGTATATTTGGTAAACATAAGCTTATTATCGTATGCCTTTAAATAAGGTAATGACTGCTCAAGAGTGGTAACTAGGTTATTGTATATAGTCTCGCGCTTAGCCTTATAAGGCATCTCTGGAGCATTCTTTGCAGAAGTAATATACGGTACATCACCATAATTATCTATTAAAAAATAATAGTATAAAGCACGCAATGATTCCACTTCTTTTTTCTTGGCTTCAATAGCAGGAGTTGCTGCCATATCCGACATCATATCTATTACCTGATTACAAGTAGTAACACCAGCCCACATACTTCCCCACATACGGTTTACACTTTCCTCATCATTTGACCAAGTATGGCGATGAACATTTTGCCATTTTCCTCCATCAAACCAGTCAGCACCACGTGTTGGAGCACAAAATTCATCAGAACTTACTTCCTGTGCCAAAAACCACCAACCTTCGTCATCAGCAAATGGTTTTAACTTTGTATATGCATCAACACTTAGGTTTGACACTTGCGCAGGAGTCTCTGGATACATATCCCCAGGTATTTTATCATAAACCTCTTCATCCAACTTAGTACAAGAGCTTATAATAAAAACTAAACTTAATAAATATATAATTTTCTTCATCATTTTAATATTTTGTATTTTATCAATAGATTTAATATATCAAACTTAGAAACTAGCTTTTAAACCAAAAGTTAAAGAGCGAGTTTTTGGATAAACATTATACTGATCAATACCATAAGCAAGACCATTCATTGATGTTTCAGGATCAATACCCGAATATCCAGTAAGAGTATATAAATTATTAGCTGAAACAAATAATGTAAAATTATTAATCCAGTTATACCGTTCCACATCAAATCTATAAGCTAAAGCTACATAATCAACTTTTAGGAAAGATGCATTCTCTACATATAAGTCGGCAATGGCAGCACCCGAAACACGGCCTTCTTCGTACCATTCCACAGATTGTGCATTTCCATTTAGAGAAGGAATGTTATTAGGGTCGTCAAAGAACATCTGAGTAGCATTATATACATAGTTACCCACCATTGAGCGTAGAGCAAAATCAAAACTCCATTGCTTATAAAAGTTAAATGAATTTGACCAACCAATTTCCAAATCTGGAGCAGCTGTTCCTGCAATATAACGCTTAGCTTCTGAAATATTCTTTGTATATCCTCCAGACTCTGAAGTATAAATAAACTCACCATTTTTCATAGTTACATATTCAGGAACATAAAAAGCACCTGCTTCTTCTCCAGAAATAAGTCCCGTAACATACATCTCTTCTCCAACCAAGCCTCTACCAGATATAAATCCAGCTTTACGAACATTTGAGTTTACATAAGAACCTAGGTCGGTAATAATAGTTTTATTATGCGATATATTAAAGCTCGATTTCCAACTAAAGTTTTTATTATCAACAATAAAACCTTGAACAAAAAGCTCAATACCGCTATTTTTAATAGAACCTGAATTAGCCCACGTTGTTGAAGCCAAATTTGGTGGCACTGGCACTGCATAAGAGCCAAGTAAATCATCAGTTATTTTACTATAAACCTCTAATGAACCGCTTAATCTACTATCAAAGAAAGCGAAATCAACACCTAAGTTTATTTCAGAAGTAGATTCCCATTTTAAATCTGGATTAGCATTCTGTGCTGGGCTGAAAGTTACAACCTCTTTCCCAGTTTCTGGATTTATTGCCAGACCCGAAGGTTGCCATAATAATTGGCTATGGTATTCGCCAATCTCTTGGTTACCTGCAATACCGAAACTAGCACGAACTTTTAATTGATCTAACCAATTAATATTCTTCATGAAGTCTTCCTTATCTATATTCCAACCAATAGCTGCTGTTGGAAACCAACCCCACTTATTGTTTGCTCCAAATTTAGAACTACCATCGCGACGTAAAGAAGCAGAAACATAATATTTTCTATCCATATTATATTGTACCCTACCAAAGAAACCTACTAATTCAGACTTCCCTTTCCAAGAGCCAACATCACCATATTTTACTAAACCCAAAGTTTGAAGATTACTCGGTCCTGCATGAGGACTTTGAGCATCACCTGCTTGAGCATAAAATCCATCATAGATAGACTCTTGATATGAATAACCCGCAAGAAAAGTTAAGTTATGCTTTTCATTTATAGTTTTAGTATAATTAGCTGTTAGTTCCATTAATTTTTGTTGGTAATTATTATACTGCTTTTTACCAAAACCATTATCAGCACCAGAAAACAATCCCGAAGGGCGGAAATAATCTGTTTTATCATCATTACGAATATATGCAAGGTTTGCATTAATATGTAAATCCTTAATTACTTCATAATCTACTTTAAAATTACCTAAAAGTTTTTTTGCAGTACGAGTATTTGTAATTTCATTGATAGTAGCAATCGGGTTTTCATAATTAAAAACACGATTAGATTTATAATAAGTACCATCATCATTATATACAGGGTCAGTTGGGTTTCTAGATAATGCTTGATAAATAATATCTTCTTTACCCCATCCGCCATAACTCTCATAGTCGTTTTCTTCGAAAGAAGTCATTATACCTCCTGAGAATAGCACTTTATCATCAAATGCTTTATGATTTACATTAAAACGGGCAGAAGTTCTTTCTTTAGAGGTTCCTTTCATAACACCTTCCCATGTAGCACGGGTAACAGAAGCAACATAATTAGTAGTATTATTACCACCACTAAGGCTTAAGTTAGTAGAATAAGAAACTCCCATTCTATATATTTCGTCTTGCCAATCTGTAGAAGCACCGCCATCATTAAAAATACTATCAGCGGTATAACTAGGATTAGTCTTTTGTGCATCACTTAATAGAGGTCCACTAACAAAATCTCTCATTTCTTGAGCCGACATCATTTTAACTTTATTGGCTACCCAATCAAATGATACTTGCGAATTGAAATCAACACGGCTATAAGAACCGTCGCATTCTCCTTTAGCATCACCACCTTGTTTAGTAGTAATAATAATTACACCATTTGCACCTCTAGATCCATAAATTGCAGTACTCGCTGCATCCTTAAGAATATTATAAGAAGCAATATCATCTGGGGCAAGAATTGTAGGGTCAGCACCTGGTACTCCATCAATTACATATAAAGGGTCAGTATTAGATTCATAACCTGAAGCTCCACGTATTTTAACTGTAAAACCAGAATTTGGATCACCACCACCTTTAGTAATAGTAACACCTGCAGCTTTTCCTTGCATAGCTTGCACTGGATCTGTAAGCATACCACCATTAAGCTCTTCGGCTTTAATTGTAGCAACAGCACCCGTTTTATCAGACTTTCGCTGAGTAGCATATCCAATTACAATCAATTCATCCAATGTAGTATTCTCAGCAGCTAACTCAATAGTTACTGTTTGCGATTCATTAAAAACCATTTCTTTTTTCAAATAACCAATAAATGAAAAACCAACGGTAGAACCTTTTGGTATTGTTAAAGAAAAATTTCCGTTGATATCGGTAACTACACCATTTTGAGTACCCTGTTGAAGCACATTAACTCCAACCATTGTACTTCCATCTTTTGCATCCTTTACTGTGCCATGGATATCAATATCTTGAGCAAAAAGAGTATTAAAAGAGAAAACTAATAATAATAATAGTATTTTATTCATATTTATAAATTAATAATTATAAAACAGCCCCTAACAAGTTCGATACAATCAAAGTAAATTAATAATTTTAATGAATTTGATTTAGCACTATTTTAGGGCATTAATATTCAAGGCTGCAAATATACTATTTTAATTAATTCTTAACACATTTTAACAACAAAGGGCTGCTGAGTCTATTTTCCTGATTTACTGTTTTTTACGTACTTAATGTATTATATATAATATAAAATATCAATTACTTTCTCTATAAAAAGAGTAGTTATGAACGATTTTTTGCAAGTATATGTTTGATAAAAACTAATAATTCTAAAAATAACTATACTTTGCGTTTGCAATTTGAACCAAGTATTTAATAAAAATTTATAAATATAGAATATTCACAAATAATTATGAGTAATTTCGCGCCCGTTAAAAAAAGTAAAATACTTATATATGAACCAAATGAATTTAAGAAATATAATTTCAATCCTATTTATTATAATTGGAATAAAAGCTAATGCCCAAGTAATAACTAGTATACCTGCATTTCCTCAAGAAAGTCAGTCTGTTGTAATCACTTTCAACAGTACTTTAGGATCGGGAGGCTTGGCTAATTACACTGGCGACATATATGCTCATATTGGAGTAATTACAAACCAAAGTAGTGGCGATAGCGACTGGAAATATGTAAAAACTGGCTGGGGAGTAAATACTCCTGAAACAAAACTTACAAGCCTTGGAAACAACCTTTATGAACTGTCATTAACTCCTGATATAAAAGCATATTTTGGAGTACCTAATGGTGAAACTGTTGAAAAAATAGCAATGGTTTTCCGTAGTGATGTAGCTGTAGGTGGCTCATATTTAGAAGGAAAGACTGCCGATAATAGCGACATTTTTCAGATTGTATATGCCGCAGGACCTAATGTGAGTTTAGTTAAACCATCGAGTGGTTATTTATTTGCAGAATTAAATGATAATATTCTTATTGACGCTTCAAAAAACTCTGCAGACTCATTGTTTTTATTACACGATAATGTTATAGTAAAACAAACAGATAACGATACTGCTACTCAAAATATAACCGCTACTACTTATGGTAAGCATTGGATAAAAGCCATGGCTACAACTGCTACCGAAACCGTTAGCGACTCATTTTACTATTTTATTCCTCAAGCTGTTACCATTGAAGATTTACCTGCTGGAATTATCGAAGGGATAAATTACATAAGCGATACATCTGTAATATTATGCCTATATGCTCCATACAAAAGCTTTGGTTTTGTAATTGGTGATTTTAATAATTGGGAGTTGGAAGATAACTTTTATATGAAAAGAACTACTGACAATAATTATTTTTGGCTGCAAGTTAATAATCTAATTCCTCAAAAGGAATACATCTTCCAATATTTTATTGATGGAGAAGTAAAAATTGGTGACCCTTATGCTGAGAAAGTAAGCGACCCATGGAACGACAAATGGATTTCTGACGATACATACCCTAGCATGTTGGATTACCCTTCAGGAAAAACTGAGGGAATAGCAACCATATTACAAACTGCACAAACGCAATATAACTGGAATAACACAAATTTTATAGCCCCCGATAATGAAGATTTAGTAATCTACGAATTATTAATACGTGATTTCACTGCTAAACATACATATCAAAGTGTAATAGACAGTCTACATTACCTCAAGCATTTAGGAATAAATGCCATAGAGCTTATGCCTGTAAATGAGTTTGAAGGCAATAGTAGCTGGGGTTATAATCCTAATTACTATTTTGCTGTAGATAAATATTACGGCACAAAAGATGATTTTAAAAGATTAGTTGACACTGCACACTCAATGGGAATAGCTATTATTCTTGATGTGGTATATAACCATAGTTTTGGCACATCGCCTTATGTAAAACTATGGTGGGACGAAACAAATAACCAACCTGCAGCAAATAATCCTTTCTTCAATCAGGTTCCAAAACATGATTATAATGTAGGCTTTGATATGAACCACGAAAGTGCCGTTACAAAAAAGTATATTAGTAGGGTTGTTAAATTCTGGCTTGAGGAGTTTAAAATTGATGGTTTTAGGTTTGACTTATCAAAAGGTTTCACTCAAAAAAACACATTGGGCGATGTGGCAGAATGGGGACATAAAGATGCAGGCAGAATACATATTCTAAACTCATATGCTGACAGTATATGGTCAGTAAACTCTAATGCTTATGTAATTCTTGAGCATTTTGCTGACAATGATGAAGAGAAAGACCTTTCGGCATATATGATGCTTTGGGGCAATCTAAACCATGCATATGCAGAAGCAGCAATGGGATGGAATACATCAGGAAAGTCTGATTTCTCGTGGATATCGTATCAAGAGCGAGGCTGGACAAAATCTCATGTAGTGGGATATATGGAGAGTCACGACGAAGAGCGATTATTATATAAAACCTCTCAGTGGGGAAATAGCAACGGAGGATATTCCACCAAGAATAAAGATGTGGCACTACGCCGTGCAGCCTTAGACGCAGCTTTCTTCCTAACTATTCCTGGCCCTAAAATGATATGGCAATTTGGAGAACTTGGTTACGACTATTCCATAGATTATAACGGAAGAACTGGAGAGAAGCCTATTCGATGGGATTATATGCAAGATACTGACAGAATGAATACTTATGAAATATATTCTGCAATAAATAAACTTAGAGATGAAGAAAGTGATTGTTTTCAGACTACTGATTTCGATTTAGACTTAAGCACTGAATTAAAACAGATTACTCTTCGCCATAGCTCTATGAATCTAGTATCTATTGGCAATTTTGATGTAATACCGCATAGTTTTACTGTTGCTTTTCCAAATTCAGGAACATGGTACGATTACTTCTCTGGAGATACTATTCAGGTGGTAAACAAAAGCTATACTTTTAGTCTGGATATGGGATTATTCCATATTTATACCGATAAGCAGTTAACTACTCCAAATTTACCTTTAGAAATTGGTGATAATAGCCGCAAAATAGAAAATAAAAGCTCTGTGAAAGTATATCCTAACCCTTCGCAAGGCAATGAATTGAAGCTTTATATTAATTCTACTGATAGAGTTGATATTACTATATATAATATGGAAGGCCGAAGAATATACCACAATAGTAATTCTGAAAAAGGTGCTAGAATAATTCCTTTAAATGAAGCTCAACTAAAGCCAGGAATTTATTTTTGTGATGTTGTGGGAAAAGATACAAAAGAGACAACAAAGTTTATAGTTTTGTAGAATATAAAAATCTAAGTAATAATTATCTATTATGACTAAAAAACCACATTTATCCTTTTGGCAAATTTTTAATATGAGTTTTGGATTCTTAGGAATTCAATTTGGATTTGCACTACAAAATGCCAATGCGTCTAGAATATTATTAAGCTTTGGAGCAGACATTCACCAGTTAAGCTGGTTTTGGTTAGTAGCGCCAATTACGGGAATGCTAATTCAGCCAATAATTGGTTATATGAGCGACAAAACATGGAATAGATTTGGTCGTCGTCGTCCTTATTTTCTTGTTGGGGCTTTGCTAACAAGTACAGCTTTGATACTAATGCCAAATGCGCCCCATTTTGCAGGTCAAATTGCCCCAATGCTTATTGGTGGTGGTATGCTTATGATTATGGATGCTTCCATAAATATTTCCATGGAACCATTTAGAGCACTGGTAGCAGATAAGCTTCCCGATGAGCAACATACACTGGGCTTTTCGATGCAAACATTGCTTATAGGACTTGGTGCCGTAGGTGGTTCATGGTTACCATATATTCTTTCAAACTGGTTTACTTTTCCGTCCATTGCAGAAGATGGTTTTGTTCCTCCAAATGTGGTATGGTCTTTTTATATTGGCGCAGCTATTTTGCTGGGTGCTATACTCGTAACCGTATTAACGACCAAAGAATATCCACCAGAGTTTTATGAAGAGGAAGATTCTGAAGAAGACAATGAGCCTTTTAAGATTCCTAAAGTAATGTGGCAGTTATTAATAGTTCAATTCTTTTCGTGGTTTGCATTATTCTCAATGTGGGTATATACTACCCCTGCAATTGCTGAACATTTTTTTCACACTACCGACCCCAACAACCCTGCATATCAAGAGGCTGGCGATTGGGTAGGAATTCTTTTTGGAGTTTATAATGCTGTTTCTGCAATTATAGCTTTAACCATTCCTATGGTAGCAAATAAGCTAGGCAGAAGAGCTACTCATGGTATTGCTCTTGCTCTTGGTGGAATTTCGCTAATGTCATTTATGATTATTCCAAATGCTGATTATCTATTAATTCCAATGGTTGGAATTGGAATCGCCTGGGGGTCAATATTAGCAATGCCATATGCAATGCTAGCAAACTCTATTCCTGCAAAAAAATGGGAATGTTTATGGGTATTTTTAATATGTCTATCACAATTCCTCAGATAGTAAATGGTATATTTGGAGGTTTAATTCTTCGTTATGCATTCAATGACGACCCAATGAAATCGCTAATAATGGCTGGTGTACTTATGATATTTGGTGCTATAAGTACTTTCTTTATTAAAGATAAATTGGATTTGGAGAAAACTGAGAAGTAATAGTTTTAAGGGAAGTGTTGAGGGCTTTGGGATAGGCCGTCTTCGATACATTTTTTGAAAAAGAGCTTACGCTA
>JAOZPM010000064.1:0-16491 GCA_029932765.1 Bacteroidales bacterium
ACCCAATAATAATTAATGGAAAAAGGAAATATAAATGCCTCCAAGTATCATAAAAAGTGGGTTCAATTAAAATTATTAGCAACAAAACATCCAATGGAAGAAACACAAATATTACAGCAATAATACTAGCTGGACTTAACGTATATTGACTAACAAAAAAATCTTTCGTCATTTTAAACAAACCTATTGCATAAAATGGCAACAATAGAAATGGCGTACTAATAGCTATCCAAACAGGAATATAATACCACGGATTTTGGCTACTCAAAATTAATTCACCATTGAATAAATTCAGCACAGCAGAGGGATAATTTGTCATATGAATTACTGCATGAAACAACATAAAAGGATCCTTCCATAGTGCAGGCCAAAATAAAATAATGAACACTGCTGAAAACAGTGTGTACATTACCAATTTCCTTAAATAAACTTTGTATGATGTGTTAATCAATTGGTTAATTACTACACTTATAATTGTTATTACTGGTATTAGTAACCCAGAAACTCTAATATCTATTAAAAAAGCCGTGATAAAGGCATGCAATAGCATACTTTTTTTATCTTCATTTTTCAGAAATAAGTATAATGTATATATGCTAATAATAAAAGTTGAAAGAAAGGGGATATCCTTAGTGTTAAAAAATGAATTTGCAAATAATATTGGATTAAAATACAAAAAAACAACACCCAATAATGCTAGATTAAATGACTTAAAAAGGACAACTAATAATTTAAAGAATACAAATAGTGAAAACAAAAAATACAAATGAGTTACTAAATGTCGAACATAAACTTTAGCACTATAACTATCAAATAACTGTTGAAATAAGTATAAAGGTAGTTCGAAAGCAGTACCGAACATATTACCTGGCATTTCACTTATATTTTGATTATTACCAATTATAAAATCCAAATTAAATCTAGTGATTTTAATCTGCAAATGATCGTCCCATGGCACGCCATAATCACCCGCAATGCTGAAACCAACAATGATAAATATAGCAAACAGTGCCATCAAAAATAGTTTTTGATATTTGCTTATGTCTTTTATTTCTTTTTGAGTGCTTTTTGTCACTATATATATTGTTCTTCTAAACGTTGATATTACTGTGTGTTTTAAGAGTTTTTTGCTTTATACAAACTCTATGCAATATTACTAAAATAAAGATTTATATCACAATTGTTATTTTGAATACTTACACTTTTTGTTTTTGTCTACTTTTGCCAAAATTATTTACTAAAAGAAAATAATGAAACTTATAGAAGATACAGTAGGAAGTATTGTTTTTACATTACGAATTGGTAGTTATGATGGCGATATAATAGAAAAGGTTACAGAAGAGGAACCTTTTGATTTTGTTTTTGGCAAAGGGTCGATGCTCGATACTTTTGAAGCAAAGCTTAAGGGCTTAACTATTGGGGAAAAGTTTAAGTTCTCTCTCTCAAAAGACGAAGCTTATGGTGAGTATATGCACGAAATGCAAATTGAAATGGATAAAGAATATATTCTTGAACAATTTGATGAAACTATTGACCCTGAAGAGGAGCTAGTATTGGATAACTATCTTCCAATGCTTGACCCTGAAGGTAATACTTTGAGTGGTAAAATTACATTTATTGATGATAAGATTATTAAAATGGATTTCAATCATCCATTAGCAGATATGGATTTATACTTTGAAGGTAAATTGATTAATTTAAGACCGGCAAATGCTCAAGAAATTGAAGATGGTGAGATTTTTCAACCTACGGAATTTAAAGATGCTGGACCTGACGAGCCTCCTGTTTGTACGTTCTAAATAGCTATATAATTAATAAAATAGTTATTTTAGATTATTTTATCCTTTTTGGTTAGTACATTTTTTTAAGCTTATAGCATCTAGTTTTTATTAATTCAATTTTGCAAAGTGATTAGGTGATAGAGGTTTATAGTGTTTTTATGCTAACTAAATTGTATGGTATCATTTATTTGTAGTAAACGTTATTTTAAGATTATTCTTATCACACCATGGTTATGGACTAGCTATAATTACCATTACTATTAAAAAAATATTGTTTGATATTGTATACAAATGGAGGAGTTTAGGGGCAATAGTTTAATGTTAATTAATAAAAATAATGAATAACTATAATAAAATATAATACTACTCGTTTTACAGACGTTGAGTTATTAAGTTTATTTATATCTTTGCAACTCATTTTATGAATAATAAAAACAAATAATTTGAAAATTACTACAAAAATAATAGCAGCATTATTAGTAATATTATTGCTAAATAATAAATACGCTAAGGCTCAAGAGTCTAGCGATTTAAATGCAATCACAACTGCGGTTCCATTTTTATTAATTGCGCCAGATTCTAGGTCAGGTTCGATGGGTGATATTGGTGTTGCCACTTCTCCTGATGGGAGTTCTCAGCATTGGAATGCTGCCAAATATGCGTTTATTGATGCAAAAATGGGATTTACAGTTTCTTATAGCCCATGGTTAAGAGAACTTACTAGCGATATAGGTTTAAGTTATATTACTGGTTATTATAAGATAAACGATATGTCTGCAATATCAGGTTCTTTAAGATATTTTAGTCTTGGGGAGATTGAGTTTACTGATAAATTTGGTGTTTCTCAAGGTACATACGAACCAAATGAATTTGCAATTGATGCTGCTTATATTCGTAAGCTTGGCAAAAATATCTCAGGTTCTGTTACTTTAAGATACATAAATTCAAACCTTACTCTTGGTCAAACAGTACAAGGTCAATCTACTGTAGCTGGTCAAGCAATAGCTGCCGATGTTGCAGTTTATTATAATAAAGATGTTCGTTTTGGTAAAACAAAAGGTAATGTTGCTTTTGGTGCACAAATGTCGAATGTGGGTAATAAGATTTCATATTCTGAAGGTTTGGAAACAGATTTCTTACCTATGAATTTCCGATTTGGTCCAAGTGTAATGGTTCAGCTTGACCAATACAATAAGTTTACATTTTCAATGGATATAAATAAATTATTAGTACCAACTCCTCCTACATATAAGGAAGATGCTGATGGTAATACGGTAATTGATAAAGGTATGGATCCTGAAAGAAGTGTTGGTAATGCTATATTTACTTCTTGGTATGATGCTCCAGGTGGTTTCTCTGAAGAAATGAGAGAGTTTTTTATTGGTACAGGTGTTGAATATGCTTATGATGAGAAATTCTTTGTTAGAGGAGGTTACTTTTATGAGCACGAAACTAAAGGAAATAGAAAATATTTTACTTTAGGAGCGGGCTTTAAATATAATGTTTTTACTCTAGATTTTTCTTACTTAATACCTACTACTCAGCGTAATCCGTTGGAAAATACTTTAAGGTTTACATTATTGTTTAATTTCGATGATGCAAAATCTGCGAATATTTAATAGAGAATAAGACACTATAAAAATAGCGATATTGTTTTAAGAACGATATCGCTATTTTTGTTTTAAAAAGATTGTTATTTTTACATGATAATAAAACAAGAATTATGAGAATAGGATTTGGTACAGATACTCACCGATTAGTAGAGGGTGAAACGCTAATAATAGGAGGCGTTGAAATTGATTATATAAAGGGCTGTGATGGACATTCTGATGGTGACGCTCTAATTCATGCAATCTGCGATTCTATGTTAGGAGCTTTAGCATTGCGCGATATTGGATTTCATTTTCCTGATAATGATGTTGTGAATAAGGATAGAAACTCTGCTGATTTTCTAATTTATACAGTTTCGCTAATAAAATCAAGAGGTTATAAGGTTGGTAATATAGATTCTGTAATTCATATTCAGGAACCCAAAATGAATCCGCATATTGAGGAAATGATAAATACTTTGGCAAATATAATGAGTATTAATAATGATCAAATATCTATAAAGGCAAAAACAGGTGAGAAAGTTGGCATTATTGGTAGGGGAGAAGTAATAAGCGTAGATGCAATTGCATTATTAGAAAAAGTATAGCATGGTAAAAAATGAAAATATTTCCTGTTATATTACCGCTGGAGGAAAAGCCAAAAGAATAAATGGTAGAATAAAGGCTTTTATTGAAATATCGGGGGAACGGATTATTGATAGAAACCTGAAGATATTTAGAGAACTTTTTTCTGAAATAGGTATTATAACTAATTCTCCTAAGAATTTCCATGAGTTTAAGAAAAGTGATATTTTAATAATTTCTGATATTTATACTGATATTGGTCCATTAGCAGGGATTCATGCGGCATTGCAAAACACAAAATGCAAATATGTATTTATAGTAGCGAGCGATATGCCATTTATACAAGAGGAATATATAAAGCTCCTTAGCAATGCTGTAGCATTAAAGGAATATGATGCTGTAGTGATGAGACATAATGATAGAATTGAACCATTATTTGCACTCTATAATACGAGGATATTAAAAAAACTAGAATTATTTATTAAGGATGGAGAATCTTATGCTCTACGGAGTTTTCTAAAAATTATTTCGACTCACTATATTAATATTTATAATCAAAATATTTTCTATAATGTAAATTATGAAGAAGATATCTTAAATACAAAATAAAAAAGCTGCAATTACTTAAAAGTAATGTACAGCCTCTTTTCTCTCATTTTATTAGTGATATTTTATCTTATATGGTATACATAGCAGTAACTGCTATTGCCATTATTACAGTGTAAATATAAAAGTATACTCTCTGAGAGTCTTTTTTTACTACTAATTCTTTTTTGGTTTTCATAATAAATCGTTTTAAGTATTATATCTATCTCATTAAATGATTAGGAGATAGATTTTTATTACCGCACGTTTCCTTTAAAAATTGTGCCAAAGTGTATAATTCTTAATTAATTAAGGATTATTAACAATGATTTAATATGAATGCCATTTGAATTATCTCTTTTATATTTATTACTATAGTAAGAAACTTAATAAAATACCAGCCGCTACAGCACTGCCAATTACTCCCGAAACATTGGGAGCCATAGCATGCATAAGCAAGTGATTATTTTTGTCATATTTTAGCCCTTCAGTATGAACAACTCTTGCACTATCGGGTACTGCCGAAACTCCTGCAGCTCCCACTAGAGGGTTTATTTTATTGCCTTCTTTAAGAAATAGGTTCATTATTTTGGCAAAAGTTATTCCTCCAGCTGTAGCTATCACAAAACTTGCTGCTCCTAGTCCAAATATCATTAGTGATGAAGTATTAAGAAATACTGTTGCTTGAGTAGAAGCGCCAACTGTAACTCCTAGGAGTATGGTTACAATATCGATAAGTGAATTCCGAGCTGTGTCTGCAAGTCGCTTTGTAACACCACTTTCTTTTAGTAAATTACCAAAGAATAACATACCTAAAAGCGGTATTGAACTTGGAGATATAAACGCTGTTAATAGAAATCCTATTATGGGGAATAGTATTTTTTCAAACCTAGGCACTACTCGTGGAGGTTTCATTCTTATTACTCTTTCCTTTTTAGAAACCAATAGTCGCATTATTGGTGGCTGAATTACTGGTACTAAAGCCATATATGAGTATGCAGCAATTGCAATTGGGCCTATTAAGTTCTTAACTTGTACGCCATTATACATATTTACTCCATTGGCGAGTTTTGAGCTTAGAAATATTGCTGTAGGTCCATCAGCACCTCCAATAATTCCTATGGCACCAGCCTCTGGTGGGAGAAATCCCATTGCCAATGATCCTAAGAAAGTTATAAAAATTCCAATTTGTGCCGCTGCTCCTAAGAGCATAAGTTTAGGGTTTGATATTAATGACGAAAAATCAGTCATGGCTCCTATACCAAGAAAAATTAAAGGAGGATAAATACCTAAAGTTACACCCATATAAAGGTAATTAAGTACACTTCCACTCTCGTAAATACCAAGTTTTAATCCAGCTCCTTCAAGAAAAGGAATGTTTCCTATAAGTACTCCAAAGCCTATGGGTATTAATAATAATGGTTCGTAATCATACTTTATTGCTAGGAAAATGAAGAATAATCCTATAAATATCATTACAAAATGCCCTATTGTTGCATTAGTGAATCCTGAATATTCCCAAAATTTTTGAACTCCTGCCATATTATCAATTTCTGTGGCAATATTATCTTGAGTGCTAATACTTAGTTCAGTACTTATTTTCTCTAGGCTATCAGTATGAAGTCCAAAAGCATGCGAAATAGTCATTAGGATGCCTATCGCAGTAACTATTGTAATTAGTTTTTTCCAATTATTCATAATAAATCTATTATAAGTTAATTTCAATAATTACTTGGTCTTGAAGTACGGCGTCTCCTGTGTTTACTAATATTTTTGCAATAGTGCCAGCTTTTTCTGAGACAAGTACATTTTCCATTTTCATGGCTTCATAAACGAAAAGGTTATCTCCAACTTTTATTGTATCGCCTTCTTTTACATTTATTGCGATAATGTTGCCTGGTAATGGGCAGTTTACTTTAAAGCTTGTTGATTCTTCTGTTTGTTGAATACTTTTTTTTGTTTTCACTGCTTGTCGAACAAGAGTTGGGGTTTTCTTCGTTTGTATTTCTTTTTCGAGTTCAACTTTATAATTTGAGCCGTTTATTTCTAACTCAATTATCTTACCGTCTTGCTTATTAATTTCCACATCATATTTGTGGCCTCGTATTTTAAAACTAAAATTCTTCATAGTATTTTTATTTTCTGTAATCGTTCATTGCATATATTTTGGAATTCCATGGAGAATATCTTTTAGATATTTTTTTAATGGTAATCTTCCCACTTTCTAAGTCATGTTGCTGGCTTAGTATTATCGAAATTGCTGCTGCAATTGCGGCACTTTCATTTCCAGTAAGTTCTAAAGAATTGTTTTGCGCACATTCCTTTTTTCCTGCTCTTCTGAGTTTATTTCTTGTATAGGTATCCAGAAGTTTTGGAATTAAAGAATAAATTGCAAAAAGAAAAGAGAGAGCTGTTAATACAATCAGATACCCTACAATGCTTACCATTATTCCGAACTCCATATTTGCTAATAGTATATTCATAATTAAAACTTATTATAAAGGTATATTTGAGTGTTTTTTTGGAGGATTAGTATCTTTTTTAGTAGATAATGTTTTTAATCCTCTAATTATTCTGAAACGAGTATTACGAGGTTCAATAACATCATCAATATACCCGTATCTTGCCGCTTCATAAGGATTTGCAAATTTTTCTGTATATTCTTTTTCTTTTTCAGCAATATACTTTGTAGCTTCTTCAATGCTCATTCCGCTTACCGATCTAGCTTCAAGAACTTCCACAGCTCCTTTGGGACCCATTACTGCAATTTCGGCAGTAGGCCATGCGTAATTTAGATCTCCTCTTAATTGTTTGCTGCTCATTACATCATGTGCTCCACCGTATGATTTGCGAAGTGTAATTGTAATTTTAGGAACGGTAGCCTCACCATAGGCGAAGAGTAATTTTGCTCCGTGAGTTATTATTCCATTATGCTCTTGACGACTTCCTGGCATAAAACCAGGAACATCTACTAATGTAAGTACTGGAACATTAAAAGCGTCGCAAAAGCGAACAAAACGAGCGGCTTTACGTGAAGCATCTACATCTAATACTCCAGCAAGATAATTAGGTTGATTAGCCACAATGCCAACAGGCATTCCGTCAAATTTAGCATATCCTGTTACTATATTCTTTGCATAATGACGTTGAAATTCTAAAAACTCTTGATTGTCTACTATAGTGTATATAACATCCTTAACGTCGTATGCTTCTGTTGCATTTTCAGGAATTATACTATTTAATATATCATCTAATCTATCAATAGGGTCGTTGCATTCTGTTTGTATAGGGTCTTCTAAATTATTCTGTGGTAAGTATTCTAATGTTTTTCTAATCAGTAGAATGCCTTCATCCTCATCGTCGGCTCTAAAGTGTGCAACTCCAGATTTTGTTGCATGCACACTTGCTCCTCCAAGCTCTTCGGTGCTAATAACTTCGCCAGTAACAGTTTTAACAACCTTAGGCCCAGTTACAAACATATAGCTTGTTTCATTACTCATAATTACAACATCAGTAAGGGCAGGAGAGTATACTGCTCCCCCAGCGCAAGGGCCAAATATTGCTGATATTTGAGGAATAACTCCAGATGCCATTATATTGCGTTGGAATATCTCAGCATAGCCAGCAAGGCTGTTTACACCTTCCTGAATTCTTGCCCCACCACTGTCATTTATTCCAATAATTGGAGCTCCAACTTTCATTGCTAAATCCATTACTTTGCATATTTTGTTTGCAAAAGTCTCAGAAAGAGATCCTCCAAAAATGGTAAAATCTTGCGCATAAATAAAAACTACTCTACCATCTATTGTTCCGTGGCCAGTAACTACTCCGTCACCAAGAAAATGCTGTTTGTCGATTCCTAAATTGGTGCTTCTATGTTGCACAAACATATCAAATTCTTCGAAACTACCTTCGTCTAGAACCATTTCTATTCGTTCGCGAGCAGTATATTTACCTTTCTTGTGTTGAGAATCAATGCGTTTTTGTCCGCCTCCCAATGCAGCTTCTTCTCGCTTGGATATCAATTGGTTTATCTTCTCTTGATTATTCATTTCTTTTGATTTTATTTATATTATTATATTGTGAAATAGGTAACAGTATTTTACATAAAAATAAATGCTAAACACTATTTTATTATTTGTATTATTTCTTGCTACATAATTCGGTAAGTACTCCATTTGTAGATTTAGGATGAAGAAATCCAATGCTAAGGCCTTCAGCCCCTTTTCTACTTTGCTTATCAATTAATCTAATTCCCTTATTCTCTACATCTTGCAAAGCCTTGTTTGTATCTTCCACTGCAAACGCAATGTGGTGCATGCCTGGGCCTTTTTTAGCTACAAACTTGCCAATAGGGCCGTCTTCACTGGTTGATTCTAGAAGCTCAATTTTTGTATCACCAACTTGAAAAAAAGCTGTCCGTACTTTCTGGTCTTTCACTTCTTCAATAGCATAGCATTTTAACTCTAATACTTTTTCGTAGTATTCAATACTTTCTTCTAAATTTGTTACAGCTATGCCTATATGTTCTATATGTGTTGGTTTCATAATTTTTATCTTTAAATTATTTATAGTTTAATAAATATTAATCCTTATTATTATTAGCTGCAAAAATAGAGCAGTTTATCTTTTGTTATTTCACAAACACTGTATCAAATATTGAACTTTAATTGATTATTGTCAATATTGTTTAAAATCAATAAATGTGATAATGAATACTATGAATTAAATCTATATTTTGTTATTATATTATATAGTGGTTTATTTAAAGTTAATAGTATGATAGTCGGCATACCTAAGATTTTGATCTTGTTTAAGCTTTAGTATTTTCTTTGTAAAAATTATAAATATCTGAAGTTTATTTTTTATTAGCCAATCAATAGCTGCAGGTTTTTCTTCTACAGCATCCACAAGTACAAGCAGAAAATTAAATTTGTGTACCCTTAGCCATTTTATCGCATCTTCCTCATCGTCCACAGCATTACTAAATGCAGCTAATTGACTAAAATTATTTTTCATTAACCAATTAAATGCATCTACATCATGCCGAATTGCTGAAACAAGAGCAGCCAATTCAGGATATTCACTATTAAGTAACCATTTATGAAATTTTACATTTCCATCAACGGCCTCTATAGCAGCCAAAATTATCTTAGTTGGATAATGGTAGAGTTCTTTTCTTTTGATTGATTTTTTATTTTGCATACTTAAAATAATAGATTATTACAAAATTACTATTTTTTTCATAAGGTGG
The DNA here is from genome assembly GCA_029932765.1 of Bacteroidales bacterium. Classification (GTDB taxonomy): domain Bacteria; phylum Bacteroidota; class Bacteroidia; order Bacteroidales; family UBA1556; genus UBA6267. The sequence goes on from JAOZPM010000064.1 coordinate 9,795, forward strand.
AAGCTTTAGATTTAAAAGTTGCAATAAATATTTTTGTTAATAGAGAATGATACAAATGTGAAATCCTTTTATTAATAAGCCTTATAGAGTAATATTTAGTGTTATTTGATATTTAGATAATTAAAGCTGTAAAAATAATTGTTCAATTTTTGACAATTCTCAATATTATCTTGATAAAATACGAATATGAGATTAAAAAACATTGTGTGGGTCATTGTACTTTTGTACTAAGAATTTTAAGAGAGGAATTTATTCTTTTAATGAAGATAATTCCATATAGTAGTAAACTTATTTTTAAAAACATATATTATGAATGTTGAGCAAATGATGAACGGCTTGGAGCAGAAGCATCCAGGTGAAGTTGAGTATCTTCAAGCAGTACGTGAAGTATTAGAGTCTATCGAAGATGTTGTTAATGAAAATCCTCAGTACGAGGCTGCGGGTATTATCGACCGTGTAGTTGAGCCTGATCGTATTCTTACTTTCAAAATTCCATGGGTTGGAGATGACGGAAAAGTTAATGTAAACCTTGGTTACCGTATTCAGTTTAACAATGCTATTGGACCTTATAAAGGTGGTCTTCGTTTTCACCCAAGTGTGAACTTATCAATTCTTAAATTTTTAGGTTTCGAGCAAATTTTCAAGAACTCTTTAACTACTCTTCCTATGGGCGGTGGTAAAGGTGGTTCTGATTTTGATCCTAAAGGTAAGTCTGACAACGAGGTTATGCGTTTTTGTCAAGGTTTTATGATGGAATTGGAAAATATGATTGGACCTGAGACTGATGTGCCTGCTGGTGATATCGGAGTTGGTGGTCGTGAGATTGGATTCCTTTACGGTATGTATAAGAAATTACGTAAAGAGCACACAGGTGTTTTGACTGGAAAAGGTCTTAACTGGGGTGGTTCTTTAGTACGTGCTGAGGCTACAGGTTATGGTAATGTATATTTTGCTAAAGAAATGCTTGCTACTAAAGGTGAGACTTTCGAAGGTAAAACTGTTGCTATCTCTGGTTTTGGTAATGTTGCTTGGGGTGCTGCTCTTAAAGTAACTGAATTAGGTGGAAAAGTAGTTACTATTTCTGGCCCTGATGGTTATATTTATGACCAAGCTGGTATCTCTGGTGAGAAAATCGATTATATGTTAGAGCTTCGTGCTTCTAATAACGATGTTGTTAAGCCTTATGCTGATGAATTTGAAGGAGCTAAATTCTTCGCAGGAAAACGTCCTTGGGAAGTTAAAGTTGATGTAGCTCTTCCTTGTGCTACTCAAAATGAGCTTAACGAAGATGATGCTAAATCACTTATGGCTAATGGTTGTACTTGTGTTGGCGAAGGTGCTAATATGCCTTGTACTCCTGAAGCTATTGAGATATTCCTAGAAAATAAGATTTTATTCTCTCCAGGTAAAGCTTCTAATGCTGGTGGTGTTGCTACTTCTGGTCTTGAAATGAGCCAAAATACTATGAAATATTCTTGGACTGCTAAAGAAGTTGATGATAAACTTCACCAAATTATGCGCGATATCCACAGCCAATGCGTTAAGCATGGTACTGATGATGATGGCTTTGTTAACTATATGAAAGGTGCTAATATTGCAGGTTTCTTAAAAGTTGCTGATTCAATGTTAGATCAAGGAATCCTTTAATTTTAGGATTTATAATATATTAAAAAGGCGAGCCATTTGGCTCGCCTTTTTTTTTTAAAAAAAATACAAGATATTATTCTATAGTAATTTCACTTAAAATACACATTTATAATAGATTATAATTATTGGACTTCCTAAATTAATAAGAATTTAGGAAGTCAACTTCCTAAATTAATGATAATATAGGAAATAAAACATCTAAATATATGTAAATTTAGGAAGTAAATTTGCTAAATATAGATAAATGTAATATCTTTGTGGGAAATACAATAAGTTATGTGGGTACATAGATTTCATGAAAACAGTGATAATTTTCTGCAAAAAGGGAAAGTTAATATGCTTTATGGTCCAAGGCGGGCTGGTAAATCTGCATTGATAGAACAATTGTTGGCTTCTAGAAAAGGTAATATATATAGAGGTGTTGGAGATGATATGAGGTTGCAGTTGCTGATAAACTCCTTAGATAAAGCAAAGATTCTTACAATGTTCAATGATTATGATGTGATATTTATTGATGAAGCACAGCAAATTAGGGAAATTGGTTGGGGGCTTAAGCTATTGGTAGATAATTTATCAAATACACTAATTATAGCAACAGGGTCTTCTTCTTTTAAGCTATCGTCGAAGGTTGGTGAACCACTCACTGGTAGAAGTAATACTAATATATTATTTCCTGTTTCTTTATTGGAGCTATCTAAGGAGTATGGTAAAATGTATTTATATGAAAATCTTGAAAATTTCCTTATTTACGGTACTTATCCAGAGGTATTAACGATAAATAGCAGAGCTAAGAAGATTGATTATCTGATTCAATTAATGAATTCTTATTTGTTTAAAGATGTTCTTGAATTGGAAAATATAAAAAATTCCAATCAATTGTTTAATCTGTTAAAAATGATAGCTTTTCAGATTGGAAAGGATGTTTCTCATAATGAATTGTCAAATTCTTTGGATATATCAAAGCATACTGTTCGTCGGTATTTAGAAATATTGGAAAAAGCCTTTGTTATAAAAAGAGTAGGACCATATTCTAGAAATTTACGTAAAGAAATAAGTAAATCTCAAAGATATTATTTCTTAGATAATGGAATCCTTAATGCTGTTATCAATAATTTTAATCATATAGACCAAAGGAACGATATTGGAATTCTGTGGGAGAATTTTATGTTTATGGAAAGGTTAAAAAAACAGCATTATAAGAAGGTGTATAGCAATAATTATTTTTGGCGTACTTATGACCAAAAGGAAGTTGATTTGGTAGAAGAGCGAGAAGGCAAATTATTTGGTTATGAATTTAAATGGAGTCCCAAAAAGTATAAAATTCAAAAAACATTTCTTGATGCTTATCCTAATTCAAGTATTGAGGTTATTAATAATGAGAATTATTTTGATTTTGTTTTGTAAATGGGAAAATGATTAATGATTTTAGATTAACGATTTTTGATTTCAGATTTATCTACGAATTGTAAATATTAAATTTCTAAAAAGTTTTAGGTTACGAAGTTAAAAAGTTTCAGGTTATGAAGTTTCAGGTTTTGAAGCTTCTAAACCTTCAAACCTTGAACTTTGAACCTTGGCTTCGATACAATTTTGCGAATAAGCATCATTCAATAAAATAAAAGCAAAATGGACTTAATTTTTAAATATTTAAGATTAATACCATGAAAAAGATATTAATTTTCTTTGTATTTGTGTCTAATTTAGCGTTAGCACAAACTTTTAATAATTATAATTTTAATACGCCAAATTCTGATCAATTAGTGGATATATTGGAATATGAGACTGGATATCTGTTAACGGGTTATATTACGGATTCTGCATCTTCGGTTGCTTACGACTTTTATGGCGCTCCAGTATTATTAAAGCTTACAAAATCAGGGAATCCTATTGACACTATAATTATAGCAGATTTTGGTTATACTGAATTAGCTCAAGCGAGTATTTATAAAGATGGATATTTTTATGTTTTTGGCACTACAAATCCTCAAAATGATTCAATTAATTTAGTTGTAACTAAAATGGATACATCTTTCAATATTATTGAAAGAAAATTGTATCCGCAGATTAAAGGTGGTTATTTTGTTAGTGTACTGAAAACAAGTAATGAAACAGATTCTACAATATATTGTATTGGTACTTTTTTTGATTTTAGTATTTATATGTTTCGCTCTTTTGTTTATAAATACAACTTTAATACGATGGAAATCGAAAAAAGTGTTTATTTAGCAAATGGTCTTCTAATTTATAATCTTTTAGTAAGTGAGTCAGAAGATAAATATGTTGCTACCGTTAGTTCATCATCGTTTTTTTCTAGAGCATTGTCATACGATAGTAGTTTTAATCTTATATCTGATGACACTCTATATTCAACAAATTACCCTGGTTTTACGATACAATCAGTAGTAAACATTAAAGAATATAAGGATTCTTTGTATTTGGTATTGGGTTCAGAACCTTTGTCTTACCCTATCAACAATCCTTATTATTCAATACGTGTAATGATACTACAAGTGTTGGATTCTAATTTTCAAGTTCAAGATTATAAATATTGGTATCATGATAGTCTTACTGATATTGCCATGTCAACAGAAAATGCAATTATTTCAAATTTAGACAAAGAGTATTTTCTAGGAGCAACAGTTCATAATAATTTACATTATCCAAGTGATGGACTATTAATTGTTAAGATTGATTCAGCCTTAAACACTATTTGGCAAAAGCATATAGAATGTACAGCAACTACTATGCGATTGATGAATATGCTACCTACTGATGATGGTGGTGTTTTGATTTTGTACGAAGAGCAAGCTTCAATTACTGGTGCGGAGTTAAAAAACTCCAAACTTATGAAAATAGGACCAAATGGAGAGGTGACATCCATTATTGATTTGGGAAAACAAATTAGCAAACAAGCTGTAAATATCTTCCCCAACCCTGCCACTAAAGAAATAAACCTAATACTAAAACAACCAAATCAGCAAATTGCCCAACTCACTATTATTGACATACAGGGCAAAATAGTACTCCAAAAACAGATAAACGACAAGCAAGCCAAGCTTGATGTAAGTTCTCTGTGCAAAGGGGTATATATTGTTGAGGGTTATACCTCAAAAGGAAAAGGTTTTAATGGTAAGTTTGTAAGGGAGTAAAATAATTTAGGCATATCTTAGTAGAATACGAATTGACGAATTTTACAAATGAGTCCAGTCTAAGAACAGGCAATTTGCATAAAAAGAGTTATTTAGGATGAGATTTTTATTTTTTGATATTCAGTGATGCCTTAGCATCAGTTAATTGAAGAAAATAAAAATATCGCTAAAATAAACTTTCTTGGTTTTGTTTGTTTTTAGACTGGACTCACAAATGCTTACAGATAATTATTCAGTGGTATAACTGTTATTTTCTTTGAATCTATATTGTACTCGTCCTGCTGATTCATTGTTATTATGAATCCTTCTTTAAGATTAAACTCTTTTAGTGCCTCCAAAAGACCATTTATCTCTCGTTCTAAATTTAGATCAGTTAATTTATAACATACCTGTATTGCCTGTGTTATATTGCCTTTTTCTTTTATAATAAAATCACATTCTCCTTTGTTTTTATAAAAGAATAGCTCTTTATATATTCTCCTTAAATGTAAATATACAACATTCTCTAGTTTTCTTCCCAAGTCCATAGAAAATGACGATGATATCTCATTGACCATTCCTGTGTCTATGGCATAAACTTTTTTGGGATTTCTTATTTGTGCCTTTATGGAATAGCTAAATTGTGGAAGAAATTGAAGTAAATAGGCATCCTGCATATAGCTAAAAAACTCTGTTATAGTAGCTACCGATTTTATACCAAATAACCCCTTTAATTTATTGGCAGAAACAGGTTTTCCAACATTTGAAAGTAAATACAGCACCAAAGCTTTTAATGAATTTACATTTTTTACAGAATATCTAACAGCGATATCTCTAGTTATTATATCATTCAATAATTGAGTGAGTATCATGCCGTTTCCTGTTTTTAAATACTCAGGAAATCCTCCGTCAAATATATACTGCTTTGCTGACTCCGCAGAATTAGGTAGCTGTTTTAGAGTTAAATATTCATTATAATCAAAAGGAAATAATTCTACTGATAAATGTCTACCAGTTAAATTGGTTCCTAATTCTTTGCTTAGCATAGATGCATTTGAACCAGTTACAAAAACCTTATAACCTTCTCTTAATAGCTGATTTACATATACTTCCCAGCCGCTTACTAATTGTATTTCATCAAGAAATAATACTTCTATTTCCCTTTTTACTATTTCGTTATGAAATCGCATGAAATCTATTGCCTCAAAGCCGGTTAGGCGAATATCTTCAAAATTAAAAAATATTGCTTTAGGAAATTTATTGTGTAATAGTTGTTGCAATAAAGTGCTTTTGCCACAACGCCTAACTCCGGTAATAATGGTTGCAAAAGAATCACTCATAGGAATATTGCTTAAAGATGTTCTTATAGTAATATTCGATTTATTTTCATAATCACCCCCTTGGTTATTCATTACGAAGGATATTTGCTCCTGAAGTATCATAATTATAATTGTTTTGCCAAAGATAATATATTATTTAATACAACTGAATAATATTATTCATTTTAAATGAATAACAATAGTTACTCTAAATAAATAGTATTTTTACAACATTACTTCCATGTACAATGGACATTCCTGTCCGTTGTTTTTTAAAATTGGAATCCCAAATCTTAATAATTTCCCTAATTTGTATCAATAAATAATATATCTTAGCGGTATAATTAAATCGCAATGATAATGCTCACAGTAAATTACAATAAAATTATAAATTCCCTTTTCCGTAACAGGGGGGGGGCACAGTGCGTTAACTATTGCTTTGCGATGGCTTGCTAATTATTGTAATAGAGTTTTTATTAAGAGTTTAATACTATTTAAAAGCATATTTGTTCTTAGAGTTTATGATTTTATAATCTATTTGCCCGCAGGGGCGGTATTGCCACTCACTTATTTTAGATAAATTAGTAGTGGCGCAATTGCAGG
>JAOZPM010000065.1:0-14159 GCA_029932765.1 Bacteroidales bacterium
AAGGTAATGAAAAAAACAAATACTGCCCTAAAATACACGATATTTCTCTTTTGCCTTCGGAAACATGGGGTTTTCCGAGCAAATGGTCCGTTATTACGGACCTTTTTCTTTATACCGAGCAAGTACAAAGCGTACATGAGCAGTTCTTATTCGAATGTATTCTTTCAGTTCTTGCTAGCTCAAATCGCTTTGTTAAATCAGGTTGTTTTTTGCCCGTATACACTTCGTGCGGCGTTAATAGTTTGTGCGTATGATGTGGCCTCAAATAGTTATACTCTTTCATTAGATGTTTTACTTTGTCGTATAAAATATCGCCATTTTCGATATCTGTCATATGAAGGTAATTTGATTTCATAATTCTAAAAAAACGCTCTATCATATTATTCGAATAGTCAATATCCTTAAGAGCTATCATATGTCTAATTTTAGTTCCATACTCTAGTTTATACTTTTGTAGAATTATTTTTACATGTTGACCCACATTTTCACTTCCCCCATCACTCATTATTTTTAATGATTTTGGTTTATGTACTCCTAATGCTTTCAATAGCATTTTGGCTACATATTTATTCCTAATCTTAGATTTTACTTCCCATTCTAATATTTTTCTTGAGTAATTGTCGATTATAGCATATATATAATGCCTTTCTCCATCCAATGTTCTGAAATAACTAATGTCGAAATGCCATAATTCATCTTTCTTTTTTGCCCGTAGCCATTCTTTCTTCTTTTTATGCTTATTGCTTTTTCTTACTGTTGGTTTTATCTGACTAGCATATTTATAAAAAGTTGATCTCGATATTATTAACTTCTTTTTCTTTAATAACATTGAATGAACGGCACTTTTGGGCCAATGCTGATATTTAATGTCATTTAATGTTTTTTCAATAATCTGGTATTCTTCAAGTGTTGTTTGATTTGTATATTTTTTCGCACAAAGCGACATCACACTTGAGTCGCAGTCATAATTTACTTGCGACTGCCATACTGCAAATTTATTTGTGTTCAATTTAAACCATTTAAGCAATATCTCTATATCTATTATTTCAGAATATTTTTCAATAAGCTTCACAAAAGTAGTTTTGTTTTGAGCAAGTAAATCATGATATTTTTCTAAACCTACTATTTCTACTGTTGTGAGCTGAACTTTTATTGCTGCTTTTATGAATTGTTGTTGTAGTTTATAATTAGTAATATCATTAATGTTTGATAAATCTTGTCTTAAATTCAGCTCCTCTTCAAGTATATCAATAGAATGGTCACTCAAATTTCGCCATTCCCATATAGTTTGTTTAGGGATTCCTCTTCTTTGATTTGGTGGAATAATTTCTTTTTCTTGACCCATTGCAAATGCCCACTTTATTAAGGATGTATATGTTCTTCTCTTTTTCATTTTTATTATATTAATAGCCTAATGATTTTGCAAAACTAATGATTTCATAAATAACGGATCTTATTTAAGCTATATCCAATAATGAGCGAGGCTTTTAAATTGATGTGAAATAGGGTGTTGTGAACTGTAATTGATAAAATGCTAAACGGTAAGTAATAGCTAACAATACTCTTACCGCAGACTGAAGACTTATTACTGAAGCCTGAAGCCTGAAGCCTGAATTACTGAAGACAGCTTTCTATTTTCATTGCGCTACTTAATAATAGTTTCATTAAACTCTAATTGATACTAATTATTTATTCTATTTTTGCAAAATAAACCTAAACTCAAATCCATGACGCCAGTTGCTGAAGCCAAAGAAAGATACCGTCCTCAGAGTATAAAACTAATTTTCATTGCAGAGGCGCCACCATGTGCTACTGATAGATTCTTTTATTTTGAAGATGTGCAAAAAGGTGATTCCCTATTTCTACATATCATAAGAGCAGTATTCCCTGATTTGGAGCAATGGCAAACCAAAGAAATAAGAGCTCGTAAAGAGGAGCTTCTTTATAGATTTATGGAAGAAGGGTACTTCCTTGAACATAGTGTGCCAGAGTCAATCCCCAAAGGAACTAAGCCCAAAGAAAAAGTTGCTATTATTAAAAATGAACATGCAGGATTAATAAAGCGTCTAGAGAAATATAAATCTAGAACTAAACTAGTACTTATCTCTGCAAATGTATTTAATCTAAATTACGAACTATTGCATAATGCAGGATTTGATGTGCTCAATGATTTCAAAATTCCTTACCCTGGAAGCGGACAGCAAGGTAAGTTTAAGGACGGAATTGCTCAGATTGATGTTACTTAATTATCAATTATTAAACATTAATCATTAACCATTAAAATCTGCCTTTCCAAATAAAATAATCCTCAGGAAAATCTAACTCAATATTATTATTCTCAAAAATGCCATAAACTGCTGAACCACTACCACTCATTGATGCATAAACGGCTCCTTGAGCATATAATTTTTCTTTAATATCGGCAAGGATTGGCAGCTTTGTAAATATATGGCTTTCGAAGCTGTTGTTGATTTTTGATTTCCATTCTGACATTGGGATTTTGTCTATATTGGATAAATCTATTTCAGACTTCATTGGTGTAATCCCAGAGTATGCCTCCTGAGTAGAAACAGCAATCGGGGGCTTAACTATCGCTATATAATAGGGAGATAAGTCTAAATTAATCTCTTTAAAATCGGTTCCAATATTATAAGCATATACTGCTTTATTTTCAATAAAGAAAGGGCAGTCAGAGCCTATTATACTTGCCAGTTTCTGTAATTCTTCAATGGAGATATTAAGTTCATAATAAGAATTAAGCATTTTTAATAGGGTAGAGGCGTTTGATGAACCACCACCAAGCCCAGCTTGAAAAGGAATCTGTTTGTGAATATGGATATTTATGCCGCCAATACAATATTTATCATCAATAAGTTTCCATGCTTTATACAGCAGATTGTCAGTAATATTACCATCAATAATAAAACCACTCTGCGAAAGATTGAATTCTGTATCCTTTCTTACGCTAATTTCAATAATATCATATAGTGGTATTGGAACAAATACACTTTCTATATTATGGTAATTATCAGATCGTTTGGATGTAATATTAAGACCAATGTTTATTTTGCATGCTGAGTAATCTATCATTTAACAAAAGTACACATTTTTAAAAGTTAATCTCTAATAATTAAGTCTATATTTGTTGCTGCATAATTTGTTTAATTATTAATATTTTAAAAAAGATAGTTTATGAAAATAAGAGTTATAATATTTGCTTTAGTAGCAATTATGGTTTCCTGCTCCACAACTACTAAAATTACTGGTTCGTGGAAGGCTGATGATTATAAAAAGGAAAAAGAATTTAAGAAAATTGCTGTTGTAACATTGGCGCAAAATAATACGAGCCAGTTGGTAGTTGAGAAATCATTTATTGATAGATTGAAATATCTTGGTTATGATGCTATCCCAACTTCAGATTTTTTGGTTGGTGATATTATAAAGAAAGAAAATGCCCAAATGATTGATGAGATGTTTAAGAAGAGAGACGTGGATGCAGTTATTATCCTTAGCTTGTTGAAAATAAAGGATGAAACGCGTTATGTGCAAGGTAGTACAATGCCTTATGGTCCTGGAGGTTATTATGGTGGTTACTATGGTTATTATTACCATAATTATAATAGAATGAATGATGGATATTATGAAGAAACAACATCTATATTTTTAGAGAGTAAATTCTATGATTTAGATAAAGGTAAGCTTATTTCTTCTATTCAAACAGAAACTAGTGATCCAGCAGGAATTGATGATTTATCGCAATCGTTCTCGCAAGCAATATTAAAAAGACTTGTTACGGATAAAATACTAGTGAATAATAGTGCAAAATAATAGGTTTTAAGTATAGTAAAAGGTCGTATAAATAATAGTTTATACGACCTTTTTTATGCATATAAAAGACATAAGACTGTTTTATGCCCCCAATCTATTTGGGTGAGTTTTGGATGAAAGATCTGCTTCTATTGCTTCTATTATCAAAACTTAGTAATTATGCAACGGTCTTAATTTCTAAGTAAAAAGAAATAGCCACTTTAGATTAATCTAAAGTGGCTATTTTTATTATTTAATTAATATAGAAATATATTAATTTGTTTTAGTCTTTTCTACAGCAGCAGGCTCTTCAATAGGCTCAGCAGGCTTAAGTTCAGCTTTTGCAGTTACTAAATCCATTTCTTCAATAAGATTTGTTGCGCCAGCATATTTATCAATAATGAATAATACATAACGAATATCTACATTGATAGTACGTTGCATATTTGGCTCAAATTTAATATCACCACTCATTGCTTCCCAGTTGCCATCAAAAGCAATACCAATAAGCTCACCATTTCCGTTAATTACAGGGCTTCCGCTATTACCACCAGTAATATCATTATCACTTAAGAAACATACTTTAAGCTCACCATTTTCGCCATATTGACCATAATCTTTAGCTTTGTATAAATCTTTAAGTTTACTAGGTACAGTAAATTCAGGATTATCATTATCTTCTTTTTGCATAATACCTTCGATAGTAGTAAAATAATTGAAAGTAACAGCATCTTTAGGCTCATAGCTTCTTACAGTACCATATGTTAAACGCATAGTAAAGTTAGCGTCAGGGTAAAAGCTCTTGTCAGCTTCCATCAGTTGAAGGGCTTCTACAAATAATCTATCACCTTTAGCAAGTTTGTCATTAGCCTCAGAACCTTCAGCATTATACTTCTTATAGTCATCATAGAAAGCTATAATTGCTATAAATGCAGGATCTTTCTCAAGAGTTTTAGCACTTGGGTTGTCTAAGAAATTATTTAATTTTTCTTGGTCAGCAAACATAGTTTTACTATATACTTTGTCAGCAAATTTTGCATAGTTACCTTTGTACTTTTTAACAGCAGCAGTTAGATACTCAGACTGTTGAGCTGCAGGAACATTCAAGTTATACATCTCCATCATCTTAGCCCATACTTTCATATCAATAGCTTTATTGTAGTCCTTAAAGAAATGTACAGCACTAGCTTTCATAGCAGTAGCATATTTCTCAACTTTTTCTTGATCAGGATTTTCAGACTTAAGTAAATCTAAGAATCTAATATAGCTAATTGCAGATTTTAAAATCTCTGGTCCAGAATAAACTCCTTCAAAAAAGTAATTAGAAACTACAGTATAGTTAGATTTAATTTTATAAGCTGCTTCAATATCAGCAATGCAAGTTCCGTATTTATCTATACGAGCTTGATCAGCATTAATCCATTCAGTAAGTTTAGCTTCAGTAGCTTTTTTCTCGTTAACAACTTTAAGAGCTTTAAGAGCTTTGCTCATACCAATAAAGTTTTTCCAATAATTTGCTACGTGAGCATATTTTGTAGAATACTGTATACGTACTTTAGGATCAGCCTTCATTCCTTCAGAATAAATATCTAATTTAGCACGACGAATAGCTATACGTGTAGGGAATTCTTGGTCAAGTTTTTCTTGAATACCGAAAGAAGTCATATAACGATCAGTTCCACCAGGGTAACCCATTATCATTGCATAATCGCCTTCTTTAACACCCGTTACAGAAACCGGTAAATGGTGCTTAGGTTTCATTGGAACATTTTCTTCAGCATATTCTGCTGGGCTTCCGTCAGGTGCTGTATATACTCTAAACATAGAGAAATCACCAGTATGACGTGGCCACATCCAGTTGTCAGTGTCGCCACCAAATTTACCAATAGATGATGGAGGTGCTCCAACAAGACGTATATCTGTATATTTAGTCATAACAAACATATAGTATTCGTTTCCATTGAAAAATGGCTTAACTACTACATCATGCTTACCTTCTTCGCTATTAGCTTCAATAAGTTCTTTATAAACTTTTCTTACTGCAGCTTGACGCTCCGACTCTGTCATATCATCATTTACTTCTGCTAATACCTGCTCAGTAACATCTTCAATACGGTCTAAAAACTTAACGAAAAAACCAGGATTTGCTAGCTCTTCAGATTGTTTCATTGCCCAAAATCCATCTGTTAAATAATCGTGGTCTACAGTTGAGTGCTCTTGGATCTTTCCATATCCACAGTGGTGGTTAGTAAGGATTAGCCCTTGGTCAGAAATAATTTCGCCAGTACAACCATTACCAAATTGGATAATAGCGTCCTTTAGACTTGAATTATTAATACTGTAAATTTCTTCAGCAGTAAGTTTTAGACCTTTCTTTTGCATATCTGCATAGTTCAGTCTTTTAACAAGAAATGGTAACCACATTCCTTCATCAGCTTTCACATTATAGCTTCCACCAACAATAAAGGTGATTGCTAAAAGTGCAATAGTTAAGTGTTTAATTGTTTTTCTCATAACTTTAAATTTATTAGGTTTATTATTATTTGTTTTATGTATACTGTTCTCCTTTTTCTATTTTTACATCATTCACAATATTACGAATCATCTGCTCATCTTCTTTTTTGCAGATTAGTAATGAGTCATCCTTTGATACTACAATGTAATCTTCAAGTCCTTGTACCACAACAAGCTTATTGTCAGGCACATTTATTATGCAGTCTTTAGATTTATATGTCATTACATTTTCTCCAATAATTGCATTATTGTTTTCATCTTTGTCGTTTATAGCAAATAAAGAACCCCATGTGCCTAAGTCAGACCAGCCTAAATCAGCAGCATAAACATATACGTTTTGAGCTTTCTCCATCACTCCATAGTCAATGGATATATTTTGACAAAGGCTGTAGGTTTTCTCTATAAAATCTCTTTCGTTTTCAGTATCGTAGGCGTCAATTCCGTCAATAAATAAATCATTTACCTCTGGCAAATAAGTATTAAAAGCTTTATTAATACTTTTTAAACTCCATATAAAAATTCCTGCATTCCATAAGAAATCTCCACTTTCAACAAAAGTTTTTGCTAATTCTAAATCAGGTTTCTCAGTAAAAGTTTTTACCTTATTAATATCGCTAATTTCATGCGCTTTTTCTTCGCCATTATACTGAATATAACCATAACCAGTATCTGGTCTGTTTGGCTTTATTCCAATGGTCATTAACCAATCATTTTTGCCTACAGTATCAAGAGCCTCACTTATTACTTTCTTAAATACGTCTTGTTTAAGGATAATATGATCCGAAGGTGCTACAACTATTCTAGCATCAGGGTTTTTCTTAAATATTTTCTGATTTGCATAAGCAATACAAGGTGCTGTATTTCTTCTAAATGGCTCGCCTAATATTTGGCTATCATCTAAAGTGGGAAGTTGTTCTTTTACTTGATCACGATATACTTCGCTAGTAACAACGTAGATATTTTCGGGAGGGCATATTTCTAAGAAACGATTGTAAGTTTGTTGTATAAGAGTTTCTCCTGTGCCAAGTATGTCAATAAATTGTTTTGGATGTGTGGAAGTACTCATTGGCCAAAATCTAGCACCAATACCTCCAGCCATTATTACGCAATAATTATTATTCATTAAATATATTTTTAATTATGCCTTGACGTATGATTAATGTATAAAGTTATAGAAAGAAAAAAAGCATCAATAGTTTATTATCTATTGATGCTTTTTAATTATTATAACTTACGTTTTACTTCTTTCTCTTCGTAACCTTCTATTATATCACCTACTTTAATGTCGTTGAAGTTGTCAATATTAAGACCACATTCGTAACCTTTATTAACTTCCTTAGCATCATCTTTAAATCTTTTCAGTGATCCAAGTGCTCCAGTGTATGTTACTATACCATCGCGGATAATTCTAACATTAGTATTTCTAGATATTTTACCATCAAGAACGTAACAACCTGCTACTGTTCCAACTTTAGTAATCTTAAATACATCACGAACCTCTACACTACAAACAATCTCTTCAACAGTATCTGGCGATAACATGCCTTCCATTGCATCTTTGATTTCTTCAATAGCTTTGTAAATAATAGAATACGTACGAATATCTATTTCTTCTCTATCAGCAAGCTGACGAGCTAATAGTGATGGGCGAACTTGGAAAGCAATAATAATAGCATCTGAAGCGCTTGCTAATACCACATCGGCTTCGTTTACTTGTCCTACTGATTTCTGAATTATATTTACTTGAATTTCTTCGGTAGATAGTTTTGTTAAAGAATCAGAAAGTGCTTCAACCGAACCATCAACATCACCTTTAATAATAATGTTAAGTTCTTTAAAGTCTCCAATTGCCAAACGACGACCAATTTCATCAAGAGTAATATGTTTATTTGTACGAACACCCTGCTCACGTTGCAACTGCTCACGTTTTAGAGCTATGTTTCTAGCTTCCTTTTCATCATTCATTACACGTAAGGAATCGCCAGCTTGTGGTGCACTATTAAGTCCTAATAATAGGGTAGGAGTTGCAGGTCCTGCTTCAGTAATGTTTACTCCACGTTCATTAAACATGGCCTTTACTTTACCATGAGTAGTTCCAGCAAGTACAACATCACCAATTTTTAAAGTTCCTTTCTGAACCATTACTTTAGTAACATATCCCTTACCTTTATCAAGTGAGGCTTCAAGTACAGTTGCTGATGCTCTTCTATTTGGATTAGCTTTTAATTCTAACATTTCTGATTCAAGAATTACTTTCTCCATTAATAGGTCTACATTAGTACCATTCTTTGCCGAAATCTCTTGAGATTGAAACTTACCACCCCAATCCTCAACAAGGATATTCATTTGAGAGAGCTCTTCCTTAATTCTGTCAGGATTAGCGCCATCTTTATCAATTTTATTTATAGCAAATACTATAGGCACATCAGCTGCTTGTGCGTGAGAGATTGCCTCTTTTGTTTGAGGCATTATACTATCGTCAGCTGCAATTACAATAATTGCAATATCAGTAATCTTTGATCCACGAGCACGCATTGCTGTAAATGCTTCGTGACCTGGAGTATCAAGGAAAGTAATATGCTCACCTGTTTTTAGTTCCACCTCATAAGCACCAATATGCTGAGTTATTCCTCCAGCTTCACCAGCAATTACATTAGTTTCTCTTATAAAGTCAAGTAATGATGTTTTACCGTGGTCAACGTGTCCCATTACTGTTACAATAGGATTACGTGGCTTAAGATCTTCTTCTTTATCTTCTTCCTCTTCAGCAAGAACCTCTTCAACCTCTTTAGCACCAATAAAGTCTACTTCAAAACCAAACTCATCAACTACTACACTGATAGTTTCTGCATCAAGTCGTTGGTTTATAGAAACAAACATGCCTAACGACATACATACTTTAATGATTTCGTTAACAGACACATCCATCATTGTAGCTAATTCGCTTGCAGTTACAAATTCGGTAACTTTAATGATAGATTTTTCTGCTGCTGCTTTTTCAACCTCCTTTTGATGAGTTTCAGAGATTGCATCTCTTTTCTGACGACGGTATTTAGCACCTTTACCTTTTGTATTATTACTTAGGCGAGCTAAAGTTGTTTTAATTTGCTTAGAAATTTCCTCAGCAGTAGGTTCAGTTTTTACCTCCTTCTTCTTTTTCTTATTACGCTTTTTCTTGTCGTCTCGGACTCTGCTATTGCCTTGAGTTGCTGTAGCTGCATTAGCAGGCTTATCAGTTTTTATTCTCTTTCTTCGCTTACGATTAGCATTTTTCTTCTTAGGATCGTCAGATGAAGAGCCTACAGGCTTCTTCTTTTTGCTTGGTTTTTTATCAACAGGCAACACTATCTTTCCTAATACTTTAGGACCTTCTAATTTAGTTATCTTTGTTTGAATAAAGTTATCATCTACAGGCTTTTCTGTAGTTACAACTTTAGCAGTAACTTTAACTTCTTCAGTTTTCCTAACTTCAGCAGCTTTAGGCTTAGAATCAGGTGTGTTTGAAGAAGAAGTATTAGTTTTGGCAGCTTTTTCTTCAGCACGTTGTTTCTTAGTCTTTTTACTTGGCCTAGTTTTCTGATTCATACTTTCTAAGTCAACAGTTCCTAATACTTTAGGTCCTTTGTCCTTTTTATTAGAAGGCTCACTTTGCTCCTTTGGAGCTTCTGCAATCATTTCCTTTTTAGGCTCTTCTTTTTTAACTTCATCAGCTTTCTTCGCAACTTTCTTTGGAGTTTCTTTTTGACTTTCTTTTTTGTCAGCTTTCTTCTCCTTCTTAGCTTCAGCCTCAGCTAAAGCCTTATTTGCAAGCTCTTGTTGTAACTGTAGTTTCTCCGCAGCAACATCCTTTTGTGCTTGCTCTTCAGCTTCTTTTTGAGCCTTTTCTTCCTCTTTAGCTACTAATTGAGCTGCTTTTTCAGCATCAATCTTTGCGCTTAGTTCAGCCTCTTCTTTCTCTTTAGCTTCATCTCTACGCTTTGTTCGCGTACCATGATACTCTTCAGCTAATTTCTCCTTTAGTTCCTTTACCGATTTATCGGTAGAGAATTTCTGTTCTAAAAGTTCATATGCCTCAGGAGATATCTTTGCATTAGGACTACTATCTCCTAATGCGAAGCCTTTCTTCTCTAAAAACTCAACAACTGTTGATGTTCCCAGATTAAACTCTGCGGCTACTTTCCTTAATCTTTGTACTTTGCCTTTTGCTGCCATATTTTAAGTCAAATTTATCTGTTCGATAACCAATTTTGTCCACCTCACGGCTTATTTTTAATCGGGTTTTTTATATTTATTAATATTACTACATAATTAGAATTTCTTTTAAAAGAATGATTATTCAAATTCTGCACGTAATATTGCGAATACTTCATTTACTGTTTCTTCTTCTAAATCAGTACGCGAAACAAGTTCTTCCATACTCAAATCTAAAATACTTCTCCCTGTATCACAACCAATTGATTTAAATTGGTCAATAACCCACTGATCAATTTCATCAGAGAATTCTGCAATATTTACATCATCAATATCTTCATCAGTATCACGATATACATCTATTTCGTAACCTGTAAGTTTGCCCGCTAATTTAATATTATTTCCACCTTTACCAATTGCTAAAGATACTTGATCTGGACGTAAAAATACGTCTGCTCTCTTATCTTCTTCATTAATAGTAATGTTAGAAATTTTTGCAGGACTTAACGAGCGCTGAATAAACAAGTTAAGATTGTTTGTGTAGTTAATCACATCAATGTTTTCATTGCGTAATTCGCGAACAATACCATGAATACGAGAACCTTTCATCCCAACACAAGCACCTACTGGGTCAATACGATCGTCGTATGACTCTACAGCTACCTTCGCCCTTTCGCCCGGCTCTCTAACAATATTCTTTATAGTAATAAGTCCGTCAAATACTTCTGGTACTTCTGCTTCAAATAGTCGTTCTAAGAAAATTGGAGCAGTTCGTGAAAGAATAATTATTGGATTATTGTTTCTTAATTCAACATTTAGAACAACAGCCTTTACTGTATCTCCTTTACGGAAATAATCAGCAGGAATTTGTTCTGTTTTAGGAAGAATAAGTTCAATATCTTCATCATCAAGAATAAGAATTTCTTTTTTCCATATTTGATAAACTTCGCCAGTAACTACCTCACCAATACGATCTTTATATTTCTTGAAATCATTATCTCTTTCAAATTCTTGAATCTTAGCGGCTAAATTCTGACGGATAGTTAGTACCTCACGGCGACCAAAGTCTGTAAGTTTTATTTCCTCAGAAACTTCCTCTCCAATCTCAAAATCGGGCTCAATTTTAATAGCTTCGGAATATGCAATTTCACTTATAGGATCTTCAACCTCTCCGTCTTTTACAACTTCTCTATATTGCCATATCTCTAAGTCACCTTTGTCAACATTTACAATTATGTCGAAATTCTCATCGGTGTCGTATTTTTTTAATAATGTATTTCGGAATACCTCTTCCAAAATACGCATCATTGTAGGACGATCAATATTTTTGAACTCCTTAAATTCTGCGAATGATTCTACTAGATTTAAACTATTCATTAGTGCGTTATTTAAAGCTGATTAATGATTTTACTTCTTTAATATCGTCGAAACTTACAGTTAGCAATGGCTCAACTTTAGCCTTTATTTGTTTTTTTGTAAGTATCAATTCTATCTCTATTTCGTTGGGCATATACTTAAGTAATTTTGCCTCTATTTTCTTATTACTATCTGTTAAGACTACTATAATATTCTTATTAATATACTTCATAAACTGACGCTCCATCTCCAAGGCGTCAGAAAGGCTAAAAGATGTTACCTCTAGACTGAAATCTTCAATTTCTCTATCTAGATTATGCTCAACATTACGGCTTACCGAAATGCATTGCTCAATACTTACACCAGTATCGCCATCAAGTATTACTTTGATATGATTTGCCGAACTTATATCAATAGAAACGATGAAGATGCTGTCTTTTGCAAGCTCGTCTATTCGCTCCTGTGCTAATTCCGCTATTAATTTCTTCTTTATCATCTATTTTATATTAAAATATCATTTGCTATCTAATTAATAATTAGAGAGTTTTGAGTATAATATTTAGTTCTCTTAAGGTACAAAAAAGAGGGGACATCGTCCCCTCTTCTCAAATCTCCTTCTGTTTAAAATCAATATTGCTATCGATTTCCGGATAAGGTTTTCAGACTCACCCTTGTTGACCTACAAGGATTTGAACCTTGACTGACAGAACCAAAAACTGTAGTGCTACCATTACACCATAGGTCATTACCTCCGTTTAACGGAACGCAAAAATACATCTTTTTTTGTAAATACAATATGCTTTTATTAAAAAAAACTATTTTTTTGCCAATGACTAGTTTATATAATAGATAATCAGAATGATAGCTAGCATTTGTTTTGCTATTTATTCTTTAAAAAGAGGCTTTAAAATTTGTTTTTATTTACAATTTGATTAAAAAATTACCTATTTGTTGTTTAGGTATTTGGTAGAGCTCCTTCTTTTGTCTTTAATTTAAGAGCTTGTCGTTCTTATTTAATCACACAGTTTATTCATTATTTTAGACAATAATAATAAGTTTCATAATTAATAAAATACACGATCTTAAACTGATAGATATCACTTCTTTTTATGTACTTGCTAATCTTTAAATATGAATAGTGAGAGTTAATAATTATCCTCTTAATTTATTTATAATCCTCTTTATATTAAAGTAGTACTGTATAGTTCTGTATATTAGATGATAATGGTAAAGTGCTTAAAATTATTGTTATAAATGGTTAGAGTATAGATATTTTATTCTTAATTGTTTTGCCGATATATCACTATGTTCTAAGGTAATATGAGCCCCTTTTTTTCCTATATTTGGGTTTCAATAATCGTATGTAGAATTATCATGTAATCATTTGTTAATCAATCATATGAGTTCGTTAAAATATTTATTTCGATATAAACCCACACAAATCATGTCGTATAAGATACTGAAAACAGAAATTAATAATGGTGTTGCTACTGTCACAATAAGCAGACCTGAGGCAATGAATGCTCTTAATACAGCTTTCTTTGATGAAATGAATTCCCTTCTAAATGAATTTGAATCTAATAATGAAATAAGAGTAATGGTACTTACTGGTGCTGGTAAAGCTTTTGTTGCTGGTGCTGATATTGCCGAAATGGTTGGTAAAACTGCCGACGAAGGTCAAGCTTTTAGTAAGTATGGTCAAGAAACATTTGACCGCTTAGAAGCAATGCCTTTTCCAGTGATTGCTGCCATTAATGGTTTTGCTCTTGGTGGAGGTTGTGAATTGGCAATGAGCTGTGATTTTAGAATTGCAAGTACTAAAGCTAAATTTGGTCAACCTGAGGTTAATTTGGGTCTTATTCCTGGTTATGCTGGCACACAACGTATGGCTCGCCTAATTGGAAAAGCTGATGCAATGTACCTTCTTCTTACAGCGGATATGATTTCGGCAGACGAGGCTCTTCGCCTTCAGTTAGTTCAAAAAGTTTTTGAACCAGATACTCTTATGGATGAAGTTATGAAAATAGCTAAGAGCATATCTTCCAAAGGGCCACAGGCTATTCGTAAAGTGAAAGAGGTTACTCGTCAAGGATTGAATAAAACCTTTATTGAAGGTTCTGACCTTGAGGCTAAGCATTTCGGAACTTTATTTGGCGAAGGTAGCGAAGGTAAAGAGGGTATGACTGCTTTTCTTGAAAAACGTAAACCTAATTGGTAAATCTTAAATGTCAGCCTTCGATACAATTTGCTGCGCAAATCACTCAGTCTGACAAAGTAAAGCCTGATTGACT
>JAOZPM010000065.1:14259-16433 GCA_029932765.1 Bacteroidales bacterium
AACCCACAACACGAAACACATAACATAATATATATGAAATACGAAGAAAGATTACAGAATGTAACAGTATTAGGAGCTGCCGGTAAAATGGGGAGTGGAATATTACTGCTTACTGCTGTTGAAATGGCTGATTTAAGCCTTCAGACAGAAAATAGAGACAAAATATTTGTTCTTAATGCAGTAGATGTTTCTGATGAAGCTCTTCATGGACTAATGGGATATTTGAGAACTCAGGTGCGTAAAATTGCTGAAAAGAAAACAATGCTGTTACGTAGCTTTTATGCTGATAGAGCTGATTTGATTGAGAATTTTGATATTATAGATGAGTATATCTTTGATGTAATGAATATTGTTCGCCCAGTGAATGCTATGGAGGCTGCTTATAATTCTCATGTTATTTTTGAAGCAATTAAAGAAGATCCTGCGCTTAAAGTGAAAATATTTAAGCAAATTAAAGAAAATTCCAATGTAGAGCCTTGGTTCTTTACCAATACATCTTCAATTCCTATTACTGAGCTTGATGAGCAAGCTGAATTAAATGGTAATGTTGTTGGATTCCATTTTTACAATCCTCCAGCAATTCAGAAATTAGTAGAGCTTATTCGTGCTGATAAAACTAAAGATGAGGTTAATGACTTTGCGTTGGCTTATGCTAAAAGACTTCGAAAAATTATAGTTCCTTCAAATGATATTGCTGGATTTATTGGTAATGGTCATTTTATGCGAGATGCTTTATATGGTATGCAAGAGGCAGAAAAGAGGGCTAATGATTTTGGTGGTTATGTAAATAGCGTTTATGCTATTAATAAAGTAACTCAAGATATGCTTGTTCGCCCAATGGGAATCTTCCAACTTATTGACTATGTTGGAGTGGAAGTTTGCTCTTACATTATGAGTGTTATGAATCCAAAATTAGACAATGAGAATCTTCATTCTACACTTCTTGATACTATGATATCGCAAGGTATCACTGGAGGTCAATATTCTTCAGGAGCTCAAAAGGACGGTTTCCTTAAATACGAAAAAGGTCGCCCAGTTGCTATTTGGGATGTTAATACTAAGGCTTATGTAAATATTTCAGATTTTGCATCTGCTGTTGATACTAAATTAGGAGCTGCTCCTTCTTCAATGAAACCGTGGAAGGCTATAAACTTTAGTAAGAAAAGGGCTGCCACTTTAGAAACTATCTTTTCAGAAATGAATGGAATGGATACTAAAGGGGCGCAAATAGCTAAGGCTTATAATATGCGTTCAAATGAAATAGGTAGATTATTAGTAGATAGTAATGTTGCTGCAAACGATGATGATGTGAATACAGTAATGGCAACAGGATTTTTTCACGCTTATGGTCCAATAAATAATTTTTTGAAATAGACAAAAAGAATAAGATATGATTCCACATAAAAAAGTATATATGTATGGTGGTTATAATACCATCTCATTAGGAACAGGAAGAAAAGAATTTAATCCGAAGAAAGAACGCCCAGGCATAGAACATTATATTAGCGAGGCTGGTAATGGTGTCCTTAAGCAAATTGGCGGTGCTGATAATGTTGACGATGGCGTTATTGGTAATTTTATGGCTGCTAGATTTAATAATCAAGCAAACTTGCCAGGCTTTTTACCAATGATTGACAAAGGCTTAAGTATGAAATATGGAACAAGCGTTGAAGGTGCTTGTGGTTCTGGTGGTTTGTCCTTGCAAACTGGTATCCGTAATATACTCTCAGGTTCTGATGTTACTCTTTCATTAGGAGTAGAAGTTCAGAATACTATGAAGGCAATTTACGGTGCTGATGTACTCGCTGGTGCTGGTTGGTATAAGAAACGTAAAGATGGTCACGCTTTCTTTTTTCCAGGTCAATTTAGCGATAGAGCTGGTGCTTATTATGAAAAATATGATAAAGAAAGAGCTCGTAAAGGAATGAGTCAATGGTATGCAAATGCTATGGAAAATGCAAGATTAGATCCTACAGCTCAAGAATATCATAATACAAATCCTAATCCTTACGAGGCTTGCTTAAAAATGGAGCCTAATGCTAAATTCTTTGTTCCAAACTTAAATGTTTTGGATTGTTCAAAGGTTTCTGATGGTGCTTCGGGTATTGCTATTGCTTCGGAAGAAGGATTGAAAAGAATGGGTGTAAAACCATCTGATGCTGTAGAAGTGGTTT
>JAOZPM010000178.1:0-4550 GCA_029932765.1 Bacteroidales bacterium
ATCATAAGACATCTCTAATTAGTATTTGCTATTTAACTCTTTATCTAAAATTGACTTATTACAATCATTTAAATATAACCACTTTAAAAATTTTTGCAAAAATACAAACTATTTTATACTCTTTTAGTTACAATTATCCTATTATTAAACATTTATTTATGCTTTTCATCATCTTTTATACAGTATAATGTCATTTTTATAAAACAGTATTAAAATACAGCATTTTAACAAATCAGAATAATTAATATCTGGCAATTATAATTTATTATTAAACCATAATATTAGAATTTATATATACACAATTATTGCTACCTTTGGCTAGTGCTTAGGCAAAGGTAGCAATACCTAATTTAATAAAAGAAATAGGTATTATATATCCTTTAAATGAGAGCATAAATTAGCCACTGCATATGTAAAATGTAACAATAATAATTCAAAATAATATGAACCCATATTCAGAAATAGTAAAATCACAATTAGACTTTTTTAATACTAATGCCACCAAGGATACAAACTTTAGAATTAAACAGCTGAAAAAGCTCATAAAAGTTCTCAAGGATAATGAGCCCTTATTGGACGAAGCTATTTATAAAGATTTTAAGAAATCCAGTTTCGAAAATTACGAAACTGAGCTTTCTCTAGTCTATCATGAGATAAATCTTTCCATAAAGAAACTTAAAAGCTGGAGCAAAAGAAAAAGCATTAGCACTAATATGGCCAATATTCCTGGCAAGAGTTATATTATTCCTGAACCACTGGGTGTTACACTAACTATTGGCGCGTGGAATTATCCATATCAATTAGCATTTGCACCTGTAGTTGCGGCTTTATCGGCAGGAAATACCGCTATTATAAAGCCATCGGAGTTATCATTAAACTCATCCAATGCAATGGCTAAGATTATTAACGAAAATTTTGACTCTAACTATTTTCATGTAATAGAAGGTGGAGTTGAGGAAACGACGAATTTATTAAAACTAAAATTTGATAAAATATTTTATACTGGCAGTACTAATGTTGGCAAAATTATTATGAAAGCAGCAGCAGAGCATTTAACTCCAGTTACATTAGAACTCGGAGGGAAAAGCCCAAGTTTTGTTTTTAATGATGCAAATATAAAAATCACAGCACAACGATTGGTCTGGGCAAAATTCCTCAATGGAGGGCAAACATGTGTTGCTCCAGATTTCATTCTTGCCGAAAAAGGAGTGAAAGCCAAACTCATTGAAGAAATTAAGAATCAAATAAAGAATATCTATGGTGGCAACCCAATGGACAGCGACGCCTTTGTTCGGATTATTAGCCCTCGACATTATAAACGCTTAGTTAGTTTAATTGATAATTCGAGAACCATTATTGGTGGCGACACCAATGAAAAAGAACTTTACATCTCCCCTACTGTTTTAGATAATATTACTTTTGATGACGAGATAATGCAAGAAGAAATCTTCGGTCCAATACTACCAATTATAGAATTTGACGACTTAAGTTGGGCAATCAAAATGGTGAAAGAAAGACCAAAGCCACTAGCACTATATATTTTCAGTTCTAGCAATAAAACCATTAACCGGATTCTTCACGAAATATCCTTTGGCGGTGGTGCTGTAAACGATGCTATAATGCACCTTTCAAACTCAAAACTCCCATTTGGAGGAGTTGGTGAATCTGGAATGGGAAATTACCATGGCAAAGCAGGGTTTGATTCATTTACACATTATAAATCAATTTTAAGTAAATCAACCATAATAGAGCTTCCCATAAAATATCCTCCATATTCGGATTGGAAGAGAAAATTAATGGAAAAACTAATTGAATAGTAGTATTATTTAATATATTTGCTAATAATTATAAATAATACAAAACATAAAAAAGAATGGAATTAAAAGAAAAATTTGAGGCTGCGGTCGCAAACTCTACTAGCTTATCAGAGAAACCCTCGAACGAAATATTACTAAAAATATATAGCTTATTTAAGCAAGCTACCGAAGGTGATATTACTGGAGACAGACCTGGTGGATTTGATTTTAAAGGAGCCGCTAAATACGATGCTTGGAAAAAAATTGAAGGAAAAGACAAAAACGAATGTATGCAAGAATACATTGACCTAATTTACTCTTTAAACTAAAAAATAATAGGTAGGATATACTATCGTATTATTTAATAGTTTGGTGGTTTTTTTTGTTTAGTCCTCCTTAGACCTGTGCTGAGCTTAGCCGAAGTGAAAAGGAGGTGGGCAAATTGCATAAGTAATATGTCCGTTTTATGGAGATTTTCAAGCAATTTGGTCGGAGGATTTTTTTTGTATTCATAAATTATATTTAGCTAACTAATTATAAAAAACAGGTAAAATAAATATACGACATTATTTATTTCTCATTACTTATAATACTAAAGCTCATCTGAATTATTTTCGGATGAGCTTTTTTTCACTAATAGAATATTGGTTGCCCAGTTGCTACAAGTCTATCTCTAAAATTCTTATTTAGCTCTTTTCGCCACATCAAGGCAGGTTTCATTAGCATTTTTTCGAGTATGGGTAAATCATCAGTTAGCACATAGCTTTCTTCTTTAAAAAACTCATCTCTAGCTATAATATGATCCGCTAAATTATTAATAACTTTATCAGTATATTTCTTTCCTGAATAATCCAATAACTTATAATCCATAGGAGTATCCCCTGCTACATAAATAAAATTCCTTTCCATGGTATTACTATCTGCCGTAGCAATCACATCTACCTCAAACCCTATACTTTCCAATGTTTTGTATACAGAGCGCGTAGCCAAGCCATCTTCACCTTCTATCAAACCATAAAACTCAATAATTAGCTTTCCACCAGGATTAAGCAAAGCCTTTACCTCCGCAAAACTCTCCTTTGTAAGTAGGTGCCAAGGTGGATTTTCTCCTAAGAAAGCATCAAATATAATAAGGTCATATTTCTCTTTTTCTATTCTCAAAAAATGTCGCCCATCATCAGCTATAACTACTGTTTCTTTTGGCAGTCCAAAATATTTCTTTGCAAGCATTTCTAATCTAGAGTCAAGTTCCACAACTTTAAGATTATGGCCTTTGGACTGAATATCGCGACCAAGGGCTCCTGCACCAAGTCCTATTAATAAAGCATTAGACCCTTTATCAAAACCTGACAGCAATGGCCTAATAAAATAAATATAATCTAGCATAGAATTACCATCATTCATATTAATCACTGTTTGCCAAGTATTATTAACCAACAAACCACGCAGTGGTAATATTTCATCACTTTTTGTAATAATATTATAGTCAACAATTTTTACTTGCCCAAGCAATCCTTCTGAAGAATAAATAATTTTTAATGGTGATTTTTTCTCCGAAGAGTAGTTTTGAGCGCTTATTCCTATTATAGAAACTAAGATAACTAAGATCGAAAAAAGTACTTTTCTTTTTGTACTAATAAAAAATATTGCAGTAAGCAACATTAATAAGCCATAGGCCATAGCGGGCATTTTTATTCCATAATTTGGAATAATATAAAACCCCATTAATAAAGTATTGACCACTCCACCAACGGTGGATATTGCATAAACCTTACCTGCAATTTTTCCAGAGTTTTGCACCTTTTCTACCAATGCTTCAATAATTACAGGGCTAACCATTCCGAAGAGAAATACAAGTGGAAAAAGGAAAACCATTAACGAAATTATTAACCCCCACAGTAGTTCAATTTCTATTACTGAGGTCATGATAAACTTTGCAGTGCTTGGCATAAAAACCATAAAAATCCCTGACAATACTAAGATTAGGCTAAGCACAATATTTGTTGGTTTGCGACTACTAATCCATCCACCAAAATAATAACCAGCAGCCAATCCACCGAGCGTAATTGCCAAAACTGCCGCCCAAGAATATATTGTAGTTCCGAAAAAAGGGGCAGTCATTTTAGCACCCAGCAATTCTGCAGCCATAACGGTAGAGCCCTCAATAAAAGCTACAACTAAAAGCCAAAAAACACTTTTACTATCTAATTTCTTTTTTGCTGATGCAATTATCTCTGCCATATATTTTTTAATTTTTTTTCTATTATTCTAAAGCAACTATATTATATACTCTAATCACCTTTAAAACCTATTTGCACTCCATGTAAGAAATTACGCATTACTTGATCCTTGCATTTGCGAAATTTGCTTTGTGTAGGTTTCCTAAAGAATGCACTTAACTCATGGCGGCTGAGTCTAAAATCGGCATAGCTAAGTAGCTCCAAAATTTCATCATCTTTCAAATCAAGAGCTATTTTAAGCTTTCGCAGTATTATATTATTATTAATTTTACTCTCAGCAACAGGCAATGGGCCTTCCTTTTTTCCTCTGCGATGAATAATAAAGCCATTAAGAAAATACGATAAGTTCTTATCCACAAGATTAATATAAGCAGGATCATCATCCTTCTTCATCCAATTACTAATCTCACTTCTGCTTACTTCTTTTCCAGCATTTGCAAAATGCTTTATCATTTGATCATCTGTAATATCAAATGTGTATCTAAGTTTTCGTAATATATCGTTATTAGTCATT
>JAOZPM010000066.1:0-14708 GCA_029932765.1 Bacteroidales bacterium
TGAGCGGAGCCGAAGCCTATTTTTTCATCTCAATCAATATATCTATCATCTTAATAGCTGCATCAGCAATTACAGTTCCAGGGCCAAATATTGCCACAGCACCAGCGTCATATAAGTACTGATAATCTTGATGTGGAATTACTCCACCAACAATAACCATAATATCACTACGACCTTGCTTTTTGAGTTCTTTAATAACCTCAGGTACAAGAGTTTTATGTCCCGCTGCCAATGAGCTTACGCCTAGTATATGTACATCGTTTTCGATGGCTTGTTTTGCTGCTTCTGCTGGAGTTTGGAATAATGGTCCAATATCCACATCAAAACCTATATCGGCATAGCCTGTGGCTACAACCTTGGCTCCTCTATCATGTCCATCTTGTCCCATTTTTGCAATCATAATCCTTGGCTGACGGCCATCAATTTTTGCAAATTCTTCGGCTTTGCTCACTGCCTGCTGATAAAGTTTATTATCACCAGATTCTGCTGAGTATACTCCTGTTATAGATCTTATCACGGCTTTATATCTTCCTGAAACATCTTCAATAGCATCCGAAATTTCACCTAATGAGGCTCGCTTTCTAGCTGCATCTACCGCCAATTCCAATAAGTTACCCTTACCGGTTTTCATTGATTCGGTAATCTTTACCAATGCTTCTGTTACTTCTTCTTGATTTCTTTCTGCTCTTAATTTCTCCAATCGTTTGATTTGTGAAATTCTTACTGCTGTATTGTCAACTTCCAAAGTTTCCAAAGGATCTTCTTTATCAAGTTTGTATTTGTTAATTCCTACAATAGTTTCTTTTCCAGAATCAATTCGCGCTTGCTTACGAGCAGCTGCTTCTTCTATACGCATTTTTGGGATTCCGGTTTCAATTGCTTTTGCCATTCCTCCCAATTCCTCTACCTCTTCTATCAATGCCCATGCTTTTTGAGCAATATCATTGGTTAGGCTTTCCACATAATATGAACCTGCCCAAGGATCTACTGCACGAGTAATTTGTGTTTCTTGCTGAATATAAATCTGAGTATTACGAGCAATTCGTGCAGAGAAATCTGTTGGTAATGCAATTGCTTCATCCAATGCATTTGTGTGAAGCGATTGGGTATGTCCTAAGGCTGCACTCATGGCTTCTACACAAGTACGAGCCACATTATTAAATGGATCCTGCTCTGTCAAACTCCATCCCGAAGTCTGAGTATGAGTACGCAATGCCATAGATTTTGGGTTTTTAGGATTGAATTGTTTTACAATCTTAGCCCATATCATACGTGCGGCACGCATTTTTGCAATTTCCATAAAGTGATTCATTCCTGCTGCCCAGAAAAAAGATAGGCGAGGGGCGAAAGAATCAATATCCATTCCTGCATTTATTCCTGCGCGAAGATATTCTAATCCATCGGCAATGGTATAAGCTAGCTCAATATCGTTGGTAGCACCTGCTTCTTGCATATGATAACCACTAATACTAATGCTATTGAATTTTGGCATTTTTTGCGAAGTAAATTCAAAAATATCAGCAATAATACGCATTGATGGTAATGGTGGATATATATAAGTATTTCGCACCATAAACTCTTTTAGAATATCGTTTTGAATAGTTCCGCTTAACTGCGCCAAAGAAACGCCTTGTTCTTCGGCGGCTACAATATAAAAAGCAAGTATTGGAAGCACTGCTCCATTCATGGTCATTGATACCGACATTTTGTCCAAAGGAATTTGATCGAAAAGTACCTTCATATCCAGTATGGAATCAATGGCAACTCCAGCTTTACCTACGTCGCCAGTAACTCGCTCATGATCACTGTCGTAACCACGGTGAGTAGCAAGGTCGAAGGCTACGGATAATCCTTTTTGCCCTGCGGCTAAGTTTCTACGATAGAATGCATTAGATTCTTCAGCAGTGGAAAATCCAGCATACTGTCGTATAGTCCATGGGCGCGAAATATACATTGTAGAATATGGCCCGTGAAGATATGGTACTACTCCTGCAGCATAATTTAGATGCTCCATTTTTGCTAAATCATCTTTGCTATATATTGGCTTTACATCTATTTGCTCAGCCGTTTTCCATATATCTTGTTCTGCTGTTTCAACATTTATTGTCGATTTAGCAGTTTTCTTAATATCTATTTTACTAAAATCTGGTCTCATAATTTTTATTTTTTATAGAATTTAGTATTATATGATTTCAAACACTCAAGTACGTTTGTTCTAACGTGAATAAAATCACTAGCTCCAGCTGTTATAAGCTCATCAGCATTTTTAGGATTTCCCGCAATAAGTATTTCTTTTTTATTGTCTGTCAAAATCGAAGAAATATCTTTGATAAAATCTAAATATTCATCATCAGAACTACATAGAATTGATAAGTCAGCTTTTTTAATTAATTCTGCAGCATGGCTTGCGGAGGTGCAATTTTCTTCTTCTACAATTTCGTAACCGCCACAAGCGAAGAAATTTGAAATAAACCCTGCTCTTGCTTTTCGCATTGCCATATTACCGAAAGAAATAAGCTGTACTAAAGGTCGTTTTCCATTGGTTTTTTCATAATTTTCAGTTTGCAAACGTAATGCATCAAACTCTTCTGCAGCTCTACGCATCTGAAGCCCTGCATTATCATCTTTAGTGTCTTTCTTGATGTCGTTAATCATAAATTCGCCCTGATTAGGAAACTGATTTGTTCCCAATACATTTAATCTACGAGTTGCTACATTTAAAAGCTTTTTCTCAGCGGAGATTTCAATTTCAGATTTGACTTTTCCACTTTCCAAATATTTTTTATAACCACCATTTTCTTCTATTTCAAGAAATAGTGCCCATGTGTTTTGAATAATTGTATCTGTAAGGTTCTCAATATAATAAGAGCCTCCAGCAGCATCAACCACTTTGTCGAAATGCGCTTCTTCCTTTATTACAATTTGCTGGTTTTGAGAAATTCTACGGGCAAAAATACTGTCGTTGTCATAAGCAGTGTCAAAATTATAGACACTTATAACATCTGCCCCAGCAATTGCTGCAGACATAGTTTCTGTGGTTGTTCTTAGCATATTTACATAAGGGTCGTAAATAGACTTATTCCACTTGCTACTTTGAGCAATAATATATGCTTTGGCTTCGTATTTATGTTCAGTATTATATGCTTCAACTGCTTTTGCAAATAAATAACGTAATGCTCTCAGTTTTGCAATTTCAATAAAGTAAGAAGAGCCAACAGCCATTCTAAAACTTATGGTTTTAAGAATTGAGTTGATATCAATACCTTTTTCGCTAAGGATTTGAATATGCTCAATTGCTGATGCAAGGGTGTAGGCTAATTCCTGTACAGTTGTTGCCCCGGAGTTGTGAAATAGATCTCCCTTAATGGTCAAAGACCTTGAGTTTGTAAACTTTTTTATTAAATTGCTTACAAATAAAATGCTACTATCAAAAGAAGTAATCTCTTCCCCTTTAGTTAACTTGTTCTCAAATAAATCATGATTAAAAACTATATCTATTTTCGACTTATCTAGTTTATTATCAGAAATATAGGCTAATAATAATTCGAGACTATTATTCCAATTTTCTGAATTACTTATAATAATTTGAACCTCTTCAAGATTTACTCCTTTTAATAAATCACTTAAGCTGTCAAGAGTATTTATTTTGTTAAAACAGAAATCAATTGAATTTGCACCTCTACTAATAGCATTAATAGCTGTTTTGTTAGCTATGGACGTATCGCTTACTTTAATAGGAGCATTTACTTTCCAATCATTACCACTTTTGGTTCCCCTAGCAAATGGAAACTCACCAGGTAAACTATCCAAATAATCAAGGTTTTCTATATCTTCCTGTCTGAAAATCCCTTTAATATCAAAGCCTTCACCAGTTTTCCAGTTGATTTTCGAAATAGGATCATCGGTTTTATAGTCTGCTTTTACTCTTTCCATCCAATCTTCGGTACTCACGGGAGGGAACTCTGTAAACAGCTTTTTTGCTTGTTCTTCTTTTTGCATGTTATTATCTTATTATAACGTCTATTATAATTATAAATATTTATGCGAAAATAATAGAATTTAATAAGCTATTTGCTTATTAATGAATAAATATTACGTGATATTATTGATTTATTTGTTATTTGATAAACAACAGATGAGTTAGTATTGAGAAAATAGTATAGTAATGCAAATCAAGGCTTGAGAAATCAGCAAATAAGTCTTAGACATGACAAAAAAACATTTGTAATACATCCTTCTTTTACAATGAATTATATCTAATAATCCACGAATTGCACGAATTTGCGCAAATTATTACGAAAATAAATAGCTTTGCTATTTATTTCATGTAAATTCGTGCAATTCGTGGACGTTTATAGTTTAAGTGTTGATTTCTAGGTGATATACTGGAATGTCTAGCTTTGATGTTATGAATTAATAGAGTCAAAAAATCTATATATTTGCAAAATAAACTATAATTTAAGATATTCGTAAAGGTCTTTATTTTATAAGCTTTAAGTCGTACATATGGAAGCTTGGAATAGAACAAATAATTAAAATAAATATGATTTTTAATTTTAAGAATGCAATTCTGATGTTTACAATACTAATAGCTATAAACTTTAGTATTTTATACATATTAGAGTTTGATAACCCATTATTTATTTCAATAGGCTCGGGTGTTGGAGTTCTATTGGCTTTATTAGTCTTCACTAAAGTTTTCAGAAAGAAATAATTAGAACATACAAAAGTATTATTCTAAATTATTACTAAAGAAAACTTAATTATCAAATATAAGTATCAATTTCTGATTTTTATCAAATACAGTAAGTCTATTCTTTTCAATTTTATAAGTATTAGCTTTTGCAAGTGCATCCATATATTCAACTTCTATACTATTGGCACAATACATCTGAGTCATTAGTATATCCGAAAACTTAATTGTGTTTTTATCAACTTTATAACTTCCGTTATACATATTGCATGAGGAAAAACCTCCAATGTGGAATTGGTTATCTAGATTCAGTCTTGTTTTGCTCTCTTTTGGTAGTATTGTGTCATTAAGCTGACGTAGCATCCATGTACCAAATAAATCAGTATTTATACGACCTGCAGTATTGTCTTCGCCTAAATATTTGCCACAACCTCTCATTTCCTTACCATTAATAATTACATTAATTTCATAAGTAAAGCCTTCGCCACTCATATTATCGTAACAATTATTTTCTTGTGCTTGTACCATTAAGTCAGCATTATTGGATTGGTATTCTATTTCTTCAATCTGATTTCTATCATCATTTTCAGTTCTAAAAGAATAAATTTTCTGACCCATCTGCTCAAATTCTGCTAGTTTTTTATCAAAATCTATTCGTAATATCCAGAAGGGTTCATTGCCAAATGCAACAAAATCAAAACCTTTTTCAATTAATTGAGCATCACGTGCTTGTGTGTTTTGTTTTATACTTTCTTCTTGGCTAACTAGGGTTTCCTTATTAGCAATATCGTCGGTTTCAGAAGTAGTATTTTTTGTGGAGTTGCAGCTAATAGTTGTTATTACAATTGCTACTATAATAAGTAATTTTGTCATCTTTGTGTTGTTTTAAATTTCGTTTTGATGTGAGCAAATGTACGTAAGAATATTATATTCTTCTTCTTAATAATTGTTATAAATACAGATTGAAAAAAAACTAGTTTTGTAAAACTAATAATTAATTGATATGAATATATTATATACAGCATTAGCTTTAGGATTACTTACAGGATTTCATTGTATAGGGATGTGTGGACCCATAGCCATAGCATTACCATTAAATCAGAAAAATTGGGGAACAAGAGTATTCTCTGCCCTTTGGTATAATCTGGGTAGAACGCTAACTTATGCAACATTAGGACTTATTTTTGGAATACTTGGTTCAGGATTTTCAATGGCAGGTTTCCAAAGATGGATGTCTATTGCTATGGGAATCTTCATGATTTCTACAGTGGCTTTTCCGCAGGTAAATAATGCATTATATAAGGGGACTGGGAATTCCAAATTTATGAAAGGGGTTAGAAAAAAATTATCTAAACATTTTACCCAGGCAAGTTATAAATCGCTTTTTATTATGGGAATGCTTACAGGAATGTTACCTTGTGGCATGGTATATATGGCTCTTGCAGGTGCAATTGCTGTCGGAACACTAGGTGGATCTATTATGTTTATGGTATTATTTGGTTTGGGAACAATTCCAATGATGTTTCTTATGTCAATGCTTGGCAATTTTGCTTCTATAAAGTTAAAGCACTTTATTAATAAAGCCATACCTTATGTGGTGGTTATTGTGGGACTACTTTTTGTGCTCAGAGGCTTGGAGCTTGGAATTAAATTTATTAGTCCACCCGCGGAGAAAATTGAATTGAAAAACCAAGTAGAAAATCGTAAAATGATGATGGAAAAGAAGAAGGCTAATAAGCAAATGAATGACTCTAAATGTGGAGGTGAATAATTGTTTTAAATAGTTCACTTTTGTTAAACAATTATTATAGATATTTGCAAAATAATTCCATAGAGTAAAATAAAACCACAATAATGAATAAGACCGAAGAATTACTTGAAAATCTTGAGCAAGATTATAAGGACAATATAGTTTCCATAAAGAAAACTTTTAAGAAGCTCAGAAAAAAAGCTCCAAAGACATTCGATTACTTTGTTCAGGAGAAGCATGATGAGGTTTTTGAAGTAATTGATTGTCTTAGTTGCGGTGCTTGTTGTAAGGAATTAGGTCCTCGTATTACGGATTGGGATATTAGGCAAATGGCCAAGGGTTTGAAAATGAAGCCTGCCAAGTTTACCGAGCAGTATATCAAAATGGATGAGGATGATGATTTTATTTTTAATACAATGCCATGTCCTTTTCTTATGCCCGATAATTATTGCATGATTTATGATCATAGACCAAAAGCCTGCCGCGAATATCCTCATACCGAAAGTAGAAGATTCTCTAAATTATTACATATTACTGAAGAAAATATTAAAATTTGCCCTGCTGCAATGGAAGTTAGTAAGGCCATTGTAAAGGAGTTTGGAGGAGTTCCTGAAAAAATAATTAGAACGCAGAAGTAGCTTGGCTTTTCTATTCGCTCTCTAATTCTATTCTTATCTTTTTTGGAAGTTTAGCTACTATTAAATCATAAGAATCATCTATCCATTTAGTTATTTGCTTTTTGCTTAGTGCATCATAAACCATTATAGTATTCCAATGTAATTTACTCATATGGTAGCCAGGTAATACAAACGGATATTTTACCCTTAATTCAATGGCTTTTTCAGGGGCGCATTTTACATTAATACTTAATTCATTTACGTTTTTATTCATAGGCATTAGCCCATACATCTTGTTTTTGACTTTAAATACAAGTGTTACCTCATCAAAAGGAGTACTTTCTGTTGTGCCTTTTTTACTTAAAAAATAATCTCTTATTTCTTCTATATTCATATTCTTTTTACCTTCATAATTAGTATTCAGGCTTCTTCCATTAAATAATTATACCATTATATCATTGTCATCCTGAGCTTGCCGAAGGACCATTGAACCATTACACCATTATACCATTAAATAATTACACCATTATACCATTATACCATTATACCATTAAACCATTAAACCATTGAACCATTATATCATTAAACCATTGAACCATTAAACCATTATACCATTACACCATTACACCATTATAAATCTACCTGTTCTCTAAGTTCTTTATGAAACCCATTTTTACTAATCTTTTCGTCAGGAATAATTATAAACAAACCAGTGCCTCTAGAATAAACGATATTATTTTCATCTTTAAGTTCCGATTTAACCCATACTTTACGACCATCAACCTTTTCTATCCATGTTTCTATGGTGCAAACTTGTAGTAGTTTAAGCATCTTTACATATTCCACTTTTATACTTGCTGAAACTACAGATTTATCTGCTACCCATGCAGCAAGGCCCATTGTCTCATCGAGTACAGCAGCTTGACTTCCTCCATGTGCATGAAAAGGAGGGCCTTGCGCCATTACGCCAAAAAATACTTTGGCAAAAAATCTTTTATCACTTTTGCGGATAAAATACTTTACTCGGAGTCGGTTCTTATCAGTATCTCCACCTACGTATGAGCGACCAATACCATATTGTTTAGGAAATATTATCTCTTTGAAACCTTCTGGGGCTTCCATCTTTTGATCTATCTGTGTATCAGTCATTATTATCGTTAAAATTTATGCTTTTAGCAAAAAATAGTATTTCTTGTACCACCTCTTCATCCTCTTCTGTATTATAACTAATGCCAAAAGACTTGCTCAAAAACTTCATTTGCTTATTAAAATAGTGTTTCTTTTCTAGACTATATATCTTTTTGTTTTGTATTAGATAAAGAGATAATAGTAAAAGGAGAGACTTATCTATCTTGTGAAATTTATCATATAGAATATTATAATGTTTTATTACTTTCGATTTCTTAAATATAGTAATCATTGTTAGCGATGAAGAAAAAATAGCAAAAGTGATTGATAAGATAAAAGCTCGAAAAAGTGCTGACAAAATACCTTCTGAATCATTTAACACAAAATATGCAAATAGAAATGTAAGTGCAGCATATGGTATAATTGTTAGCATAGAAAGCCTTAGAATATAAGTCCTTCTTGCTATATTATATAACTGCTCTATTGATTTCATTTTGTTGTAAAATTAGAAAAGTAAAAGTACTAAAAAAAAGCACCCTATGTTTGACATTATGCACAGAAATGTATTAATATTTTGAAACAAATATCTTCTAATTAGCGGTTTTTTATTAAAATATATATTGAAATTAGTGTAAATTTGTATTTGAAATTTAATCTTTAACCAAGCAGAATTTCACTTGTTTTAAAGAATGCTAAACCGAGTTTTTTGTTCTAAAGGCAGTGCCAATGAATAACTAACCGATGGGTATAAGAGGAAACAATTATGCCTCCCGATTTTCATTATATACTATAATGGAATGAATTGGAAAGGGGTAAGCACGAAATATCTTAAAATTATTTATAAGCATTCTTGCTTTTTATGATTTTTCAAAGTTTCAAGCTCCCAATTTATTATTACTAAGCAAGCAAATATTTACCTAGTAAGCTAAGTAATAAAACATAAGGATTAGCTCTGAAACTTTGAAATACTGCGCTTAAAAAATCATTTTATGCGTATTTTTATTTTTACATTTTTATTAATTTTACTGGCCTCACTTTCTCATGCACAGAGTGTAAGAGGTATTGTGCTTAATGATGATAATAAGCCCTTAATTGGCGCTCATATCAAATGCGATTCGCTAAATATATATGCTATTACTAATGGCAATGGTGAGTTTGGCCTTAGTCTTAATGGTTATGTTAGTTGTTCTGTCACTGTTAGTTATATGGGTTTTAAGACTAGACATATACCATTTGAAATTAGAAATAGCGATGTCCAACTTGGAAATATTATATTGGAAGAAATTCAGTTTACAACTGAGGAAGTAAGTATTATTGGTTCGCGTAGTGAGAATAATATAATGAATGTGCCTGCTGATATTTCTGTTGTTTCTCTAAAGAAAATGAACCTTATTCCTTCTGATAAAATAGATCAAAATCTTAAGTTTATTTCTGGGGTTTATGTTGATAGACCTTATGGTATTTTTGGAAAATCTGTTGTTGGGCTACGTTCTATAGTAGGCTCAGAGCCTGGCCGACAGCTTACTCTTATTGAAGGTGTGCCAATCAATAAATCAGATGGCGGTGGTACAAACTGGAATAGAATTATTGAGTCAGATTTTGAAAGAATAGAGGTTCTTAAGGGGCCTGGAGCTGCACTTTATGGAAATAATGCAATGGGTGGAGCAATAAACCTAGTTCATAAAAAACCTATTAAAGAAGGTGTACAAGGAAATATATCTAGCTCTTATTCTACTTATAATACTCTAAATGCTGATATTAGTTTGCAGCATAAACTTAGCGAAGGAGAGCAGTCTTTTTATTATACATTTGCGGCCAAAGGTCTGAAGAGCGATGGTTATATTACAGTGCCAGACTCTATTAGGGATGAAACTGATACTGCTGTTTTTATTGAAGAATATGGTGCAAATGCAAGAGTTGGTTATATGCTAAATGCAAATGCTTATATCGAAATGGAGTATAATTATTATGATGAGAATAGGGGGCAAGGGACTAAAATTCTTTTGGAGAATGGAGCTGTTGCTCTTTATAAAACTCATTTTGCAAAGCTTAATTATCATAACCATAAAAGTAAGCTTAAGTATGATATTAATGCCTTTTTTCAAATAGAGAACTATGGACGTGATATTGAAAAACTTAAAAAGGGTAATTATACTCATATAAAAGTTAATTCACATCGTGAGGATTTTGGTGCCTTAGCTATTTTTAGATATAAAATATCCAACCATAGTTTAAGTTTCGGTACTGATTATCGCTCGGGAAGAGTGTATGGCGTTGATGCATATCAAACTAGTACCGACAAAGTTATAAATCAAGGCAAGATGGATAATGTAAATATATATGCCAGTGATAATTGGCAAATTACTAATAAGTTGAAGGCTATATTGGGATTACATTTTGCTTCTATTAGTTTTTATGATGGCTCGTTCTCACTTGAAGATCCAACTCAAGAAACAGATTTTATGAAGGGATTTGTTGGTGAGTTGGAATCAAAGCAATGGACAGGTTTTAGTCCTAGATTATCATTACAATACGATTTTAGTTCTACCATGAATATATATACTGTGCTTTCGCATGGCTATAGAGCGCCTTCGCTAGATGATTTAACACGCTATGGTTTTATTAGTATTGGTTTTAAAAATGCTAGTCCAAATCTTAAGCCTGAGCAGATTGATAATGTAGAAATAGGATATAGAATGCAGCGAAATAGATGGGCTCTGCAATCCAATATTAATTATGCACTTGGTCATGACTATATGTATTATGTTGCTACTGGAAACAAGCTTTTTGGACGAAAGATGATTTATAATAAAGAGAATGTAACTTCAGTACAATTATATAGTTTGGAATTGGATGTGGATTATAGTATTACCAAGAAAGCCACTTTAAATATTAATTATACTATTAATGGCTCAAAAATAAGTGAGTTTGTTGAACGACCTGAATTAGAGGGTAATATACTTGCTTATGTGCCTCAGGATATTGTTAATTTATCGATATTTCAGTATTTTAATAAATTATCTTATAGCTTTAATGTTCATTACCAAGGGAAGATGTATATCGATGATATTAACGAATTTGAAATACAGCCTTTAGTAGCCCTAGACGTGGCGCTTAATTACAAAATTTATAAAGGGCTAGAAGTGAAACTAAGTGCACAAAATATTCTTGACGAACAGCATATGGTTAGTTCCGATCAAATGTCTTTAGGAAGATATTTAACAGCTGGAATTAGCTATGTTTTCTAGATTATTTAAAGCAAAAAGCCATTGAATTATTCAATGGCTTTTTGCTTTTGTAAATTTTAAAATGCTATTAAAGCAGTTTTGCATTCTTTGGTTTTGAGAAATAAGCAACTTTTTCTAATGTAGTAATTACATCATATTCTTCAAGGAAAGTGCCATCAAGCTTAAGCGAAACTGGCGTAAAATTAATAATACCAACGATGCCAGCATCCTTCATCATAGTACTAACTTCTTTTGCAAATTCTGGTGGTACAGTAAGTATACCTATTGTAATTCCTTCTCTTTTAACAATTTTCTTTAGGTTTTCGATACTATAACATACAGTTCCAGAATATGAAGTGCCAATTTTATCTGGATTATTATCAAAAACAGCACTTAAGTTTAGCTTAGTATTACTGCCAGTTAAATAATCAAGTAGGGCTTGTCCCAGCTTTCCAATTCCAACAATTGCAACATTCTGAACTGAAGATGAGCAGTCAATAATTTCACTTATAAGTTTAATAAGATTATCAATACTGTATCCTTTTCTTAATGTTCCGGTATGCCCAATCAACATAATATCTCTACGAACCTGTACGGGTGTTATATGAAGTAGTTTTGCTAGCTCGTGAGAATAAATATGGTCAGTACCATTATCTAACTCTCTTTGTAACACTCTTCTATATTTGCTAAGTCTTTCGACCGTTCTTTCTGGTAATAGTTTCATTTGTTTAAACAATTAAATAAGTGAAATAAATGACTAAATATGAACCATATTTAGAATAATCTAATGTCGCAAAGATAAAGAAAATTATTTTAATGTGATTTTTGTAACAGTTGTTATTTAATAACAATGAAATGAATATTTGTCAGCTTTAATTGATACAGATAAGTCTTTTTGTTTTTTTTGTAACATTAACAAATAGTGCCTTAGTAAAGCGGATTTGTATTTTTTGCAAGGGAAGATTATTATATTTCTAGTAACGAAGTTCTCTAATTATGTAATTTGCTCCTAATCTAAACATTAAGGCTCTGCTACTGTATGTATTTTTATCACTTTTGAACCACGAATTAATAGAATAATCGAATTGAGAAGAAACTGAGATGGTAAAATTTTCACCAATAGGGAAATCAATTCCTAATCCACCAAAAAATCCAAAGCTGAATTTATTGAATATATCTGAAGCGTCATTATTTAGAATGTTGTGTACAACCGTTGGAGGATTATTTATAAGGTAATTAATATCTAAATATCCATCAACTTGTGATTTTAGTAATATGGATAATGAAGGGCCTACTTGTGCGTAATACCTAATCTTATTACCATAAACAAACTCAGGAAAAGCTTTCAAATATAAGTTATCAAGCTTATAATCCGCTGACTTATAGATAGATGTTTTAGTAGATTCCCAACTTTCATTTATGTGAAGATTGTGTTGTTGATACGATATAGAAGAAGCAAAATTTATAATACCTGGCCATCTCCTTTTATAGATAAGCTCAAATTCCATGGCAGGCTTAGCTTGGTAATTTATTGTAGAATTCTGATTTGATTCGCCTTGTTTTATCTTATAATAAGAATTTCCATAACCAATATTAAATCCAATATGTTGTTGTGCGATGGATGAAAGTCCAAGAATTAAAAATGCGAATATTATGTATAAAGTTTGCATAGAGTTTTTTTATTATTCAAATCTGAGTGCTTTTACTGGCGAAATGCTACTAATAATTCGTGATGGACCTAACATCATAAGTCCAATAACTATTATTACGCCAGTATTAATAAGCAGAATAATAGGAATATCTATATTTATGGGAATTGATGTCATATAGTAAGTTTCGGCATCGAGAGATATAAAATGGAAGTATTTTTGTAATAATGCTAAACCAATTCCAAGTAAATTTCCTAATAGTAAACCTCTAATACTTAAGTGAATACTGTATAGAAGAAAAACCTTACGGATACTATTATTTGTTGCTCCAATGGCTTTCATGGTGCCAATAAATTTTGTCTTCTCAAGAATAAGAATAAGCAAAGTAGCAATCATTCCCACTCCTGAAATCATGACCATAAGCCCTAGGATAAAAAATACATTGGTGTCCAATAAATCTAGCCAATCCATAATAAAACTGTATCGAGTATTTATATTTTGTGCCTTTAGGTTGTAGTCAATTTCTTTGTGAATCCATTTAGTTTGTGCTTCCATCTTATTGAAATTGTCAATAAGAATTTCATAACCCGATATCTGATTATTATCCCACTTATTTAGTTTTCTAATTTGCTTAATATCGCCATAAATAAACCTATTATCAAAATCAGGAAACCCACTTTGATAAATTCCACAGATAGTAAATTTTCTAATTCGTGGAGGGTCTTGCATAAAGTAAACCAGAAAACTTGAATCAATATCTAGATTTAGTTTATTGGCAATGTTTTTCGATATAAGAATTTCAGTGCTTTTCTTATCAGAAATAATATTAGGAATCCTGCCTTCAATAATCCAGTCGTTAAATAGTGACCAGTCGTAATTTTCGTCAATACCTTTAAGTACACAGCCTTGAACTATGTTATTGGCCTTTATTATACCGCCTTTAACCCCAAAAGTAGATATTGATTTTATTCCATGATGCTTGGAAAGTGTGTTTTCTAGAGCTGTATCAATTGTAATTGGAGCTAGTTCCAAAGAATTATTAAAATCATAATTCGTAATTCGTATATGGCCATCAAAGGTTGCTATCTTATTACGAATATTATTCTGAAAACCAGTAACAATACTAACTGAAAGAATCATTACCATCAAGCCAAGCGCAATACTTAAAGTGCTCAAACGTAGTGCTGTTTGAGAAAACTTTGTATGACTTTCTTTTAGAAATCTATTGGCAATAAATCTTTCTATATTCAATTCTATTGGTTTTGATTGTTGTTATGCAAATTTACATTAATTATGATTAGTTTTTATAAAAAGCAAAAAAGGAAAATTCATTGAATTTTCCTTTTATAATTTAAATAATATTTAGCGTAAAAAAAACTTATACTAATTATTTTTGTCTTTCTCTTTTTATGATTGTTTCAATATCGTCAATACATGAGCCACAAGCAGTACCTGCTGATGTTGTATCCATAATGTCTTGTACATTTACTGCACCTTTATTCTTTATTGCATCTACAATTTCATGCTCGCTTACTTGCATGCAATTACATATTATATTATCTTCCATAGTTTCTGTTTATTATATTTTATAAAGCGTAAAAATAGACCTTATTTGTATAATTGAAGTATTAAAATATTATAATT
>JAOZPM010000066.1:14808-16402 GCA_029932765.1 Bacteroidales bacterium
CCAATAATCTCAGCAATACGAATTCCATCCACAGCAGCAGAAACAATTCCTCCAGCATATCCAGCTCCTTCGCCAGCAGGGTAGAGGCCTTGTATTTGCACATGCTCTAGGCTTTCTTTGTCTCTTGGTATACGAACTGGGGATGAAGTACGACTCTCTGCTCCAATTATTACAGCATCATTTGTTAAATATCCTTGCATTTTCTTATCAAAGGCCTTAAATCCTTCTTGCAATCTGTGTCGCAAATGGTTAGGTAACCATTTATGCATAGGTGATGATATAATTCCGGGGTGATACGATGTTTCTGGTAAATCTTTTGATACTTTTCCTTTTACAAAATCAACTAATCTTTGCGCAGGTGCTATTTGTCCTTCACCGCCTTTATTAAAAGTGAGTTCTTCAAAATATTCCTGAAATTTTAATCCTGCCAAAACTCCATATTCCTTAAAATCTTCCATGTCTTCCAAGCGGATTTCTACTACCATTCCAGAGTTTGCATATTTAGAGTTTCGTAAGGATGGCGACATTCCATTTACAACCAATTGATTGTCAGATGTAGCAGCAGGGACAATAAACCCACCAGGGCACATACAAAATGAATAAACTCCTCTATTATTTATATTAGTTACAAGGCTATATGCTGCAGCGGGTAAATATTCATCACGAATTTCGCAATGATATTGAATGCTGTCAATTATACCCTGTGGGTGCTCAACTCTTACTCCCATTGCAAAAGCTTTTGCTTCAATCTCTATTTCTTGCTTATTCAGTTGTGTGTATATGTCTCTTGCAGAATGCCCTGTGGCAAGAATTACTTTATCTGCTTTATATTCTTTACCATCTGCAATAACTCCTTTTATCCTATTATTATCAATAATAAATTCCTCAACTCTAGTATTGAAATGAACTTCGCCACCATGGTTTATTATTGTTTTTCTAATATTTTGAATTATAGCAGGTAGTTTATTTGTGCCAATATGTGGGTGAGCATCAACTCCAATATTTTTATCAGCACCGTGGTGTATTAATAAATCTAATACATTGCGCACATTGCCTCTTTTTTTGGAACGAGTATATAATTTTCCATCCGAAAAAGTTCCAGCACCACCTTCACCAAAAGCGTAATTGCTATCAGGATTTATGATACTTTCTCTATTGATCTTTGCAATATCTATTCTACGCTCTTTTACAGCATTTCCACGCTCAAGTATTATTGGCTTATAACCTAATTCTATAAGTTTTAATGCAGCAAAAAGGCCAGCAGGTCCACTTCCTACAATAATTATAGGCTCAGAATCCGTAACCTCCTTAAATCTTGGATCAAAAGGACTTTCGTTTTCCTCTTCATTAATATATGCACGAACATATACATTCATTTTAACGCTTCTATTTCTAGCGTCAATAGATTTTTTCAATACCTTTACTGATGTAAGTTCTGATTCTTGAATTCGTAGTTTGCCAATGGCTTTTTTACGTATTATATCTATATCGGTAGACTCTTTAGGAGTAAGTAGTAAAGTAAGTTCCTTTTGCATAATTATCTTATTTTATAGAAGTGCAAAACTAAACATTAATAATTAACAATTAACCAGCC
>JAOZPM010000067.1:0-16390 GCA_029932765.1 Bacteroidales bacterium
TAAATAAAAAAAGGGCATAAAAAAAGTCCGTTTGCTCAGAACGGACTTTTATAGTTTGCTATTCTAAAACAACTATACAGGAAACGGGGATGTTTCCTTAATTTTCCTGAATACATATTTGCAAAGTGTGTGCCAAAAGTTGTAATATTCTGATATACAGCTATTGAAATAAATATTTTGTAATAAAAAAGTATAAGGTGTCTTATTTTGACACGGTTTTCTTTATTTGAGAAAGAGTGCTTTTGTGTTTAAAAGAAATAAAATGCAGTAAATAATAATCTATTATTAGAAACACTATAAGTATTCTTTACTAAACCGCTTTTATTCGGAGTTCCATAATATGCCGTTGTATATTCATATTCTAAAGAAAGCATTGTATTGCCCGATTTAATTGACAAGTTTGGTGCAATACGTCTTAAATTATCAATGTTTGAAGCTGTAGCATAATAGATGCCAGTATTGTCTTCAATAGTTCCATAATTTTTAAGGTATCCCAAAAATATTCCTGGTAGTACTGTAAACTTGTCGAATTTAATAGTGTAATCAATATCGAGCCAAGTAAATAGATGCTGAGTAGGAGTGTATGTTCTAACATCATTTATTGGGTTTATGCTTGCAACA
This sequence comes from Bacteroidales bacterium, assembly GCA_029932765.1. Taxonomy (GTDB): domain Bacteria; phylum Bacteroidota; class Bacteroidia; order Bacteroidales; family UBA1556; genus UBA6267. Next base: position 622 of record JAOZPM010000067.1, read on the forward strand.
GCATATCCTCCAAGTAATAGATTATCGGTTAAATTCTGACCCCATATAGCTTTTGCTTTAATCTGAATTTTATTGCCTTGCCATTTATAATATGCCATATATGAAATACTAGAAACTGTAGAGGTACTTATTATATTACTGTCAGTTATTTGGCGTGGCTTAAGTAATTTATAGTCAGCAGCAATTCCAAAAGTATTCTTATTTTTAATGTATTTGAACTGAATATGAGCATTTGGAATGAGGCTGTTACTTAGGTATGAGTATGATCTTCCCATTGGTCCGTCGTTAGCATAATCGCGTTGTGCTAATGCTGCAGCAATTATTTGTAAATCACCTATTTTTTGAGTGTATCTAATTTGTGGACTTCTAATAAAAGGTTGAAATGGAGATCCTGTATTTAATGATATTACTGAAGGGAAAACATCGGTAACAAACATTGGATGCCAAAACTGTCCTAATAGCAATGAGCTTTTCTTCCAATCCATTTGTATGAAAGCGTGACGTAGTCGGAACGTAGCAGTAGTGCTATTTGACATGCCAGAGAAATCAGCTTCGATATATCCAAATGTTTTAGCTCCAAATGCGTTAAATCCATTAATTTTTAGTCCAGTCCTACTTGTAATAACACTATAATTGAAGTTTGGAGCAGCGTTAATGTCATTTCCTTCAGCATCAAGCTTCACATCCAAAGGAAATACAGCAAAAAGACCTTCTCTTGCATCTGCCATTTTTCGTGAATCAACCCAAAAGTCAGTTTTTACAAAACCACTTAAGTCAAAAGTTATTTTCTTTTTTGCGGAGATAGTGTCTTGACTATGTCCATGTAAAACAATGAAAGCTGTAATTATTAAAACTAAAAGATACTTCATAAAATATTTAATTATTAATATAAATAAGAATTCGCAAATGAATAATTAATTCAGATGCAAGATTACATATTTGAACTATAAAAGTTTGTTTCTCTATTGATTTATTTTGATTTTTGAGTAGCTATTGTTAGTATAATTCCTAAAATAATTCCCAATAAAGCTGCAAACACAATTCTGTATTCTGATGGCATTAAGAATGTTATTGTATGAGCTGGAATCCAGAAGAAAGGGATTGTTTTCTTAAAAACGAAATTCCATTGTACACTCCAATTTAACTTTGGAAATATTTCATAAAATTTTATTGGCGTAAAGAAACCTTTAAGCGTTCCACCATTAGCAATAATATGCATATCAGTTATTTTATGAAGTGTCATAAAAACAGGTGCAAATATTAGGTTCATAAAAGTGCTTATGAAGAAAGCCGTAGCAATACGTGCTCCACCAAGGCCAATAGAACTAGCGCTAAAATAGTCGTTGCTTTTCATTGATGCTATAGCGTGGTGTATATGGAAATACTTTTGTACAAGAACAGGAGTTCCAACAGCAAATATTACAAAAGCCATTTTTATTCCGATTCCTAAAAATCCCCAAACTATTGCACGTGGCAATAAACCAAAGCCTTTATTATTATATACTCCAGTACTAATTCTTAGTCCAATCATTTCTCCTAATGTGGCTAATAGCCCAAATTTGAGAAAACTTGTTGTTACCCAAAAATCATTATTAAAAAGAAAATCTTTTTGAAAATTTTCTAAAAATGGGAATGGTAAAAACAATGCAACTAATAGCATAATTAATAATGCCATTTTTAAATCAGGTTTTTTCATTTCAGTTATTTTAAGCTTTAATTTTTTTATATCTAATACGTTTAGGTGCTTCATTTCCTAATCGTTTTTTACGATTTTCTTCATATTCAGAATAACTACCTTCAAACCAATATACTTGAGAGTTTCCTTCAAAAGCTAGTATGTGAGTTGCAATTCTATCTAAAAACCATCTGTCGTGAGAAATTACTACTGCACAACCCGCAAAATTTTCTAAACCCTCCTCAAGAGCACGTAAGGTATTTACGTCAATATCGTTAGTAGGCTCATCAAGTAATAGTACGTTCGCTTCTTGCTTAAGTGTAAGCGCTAAGTGAAGTCTATTTCGTTCTCCACCTGATAGAGCTGAGCATTTTTTATTTTGATCGCTACCGCCAAAATTAAATCTAGAAATATATGCTCTAGAGTTCATGGTTTTGTCACCAAGTTTTATAAGGTCGTTGCCCTGGGAAATAACCTCATAAATACTTTTGTTAGGATCTATATCTGCATGCTGTTGGTCGATATAACCAATTTTTACAGTATCACCAACCATAAATTCGCCACTATTAGGTTCCTCAAGTCCCATAATCATTCTAAAGAGAGTAGTTTTACCTGCTCCATTAGGTCCAATAATTCCAACAATACCATTAGGAGGCAGGTGAAATTCAAGATTTTCATATAATAACTTGTCGCCAAAAGCTTTAGAAACTCCTTGTGCTTCAATCACATTGCTTCCCAAACGAGGCCCATTGGGAATATAAAGTTCAAGTTTTTCAATTCTCTCCTTAGTATCACTATCCATTAGGCTATCATAGGCTTTTAGTCTAGCCTTGCTTTTTGCATGACGAGCCTTAGGTGCCATACGTACCCATTCTAGCTCACGCTCAAGAGTTTTCTGACGTTTGCTTGCAGTTTTTTCTTCATGAGCCATGCGCTTAGTTTTTTGATCCAACCACGATGAGTAATTCCCTTCCCAAGGAATACCTTCGCCACGGTCAAGTTCAAGAATCCATCCGGCTACATTATCAAGAAAATATCTATCGTGGGTAACAGCTATTACTGTTCCTTTATATTGTTGTAAGTGTTGTTCCAACCAATCAATTGATTCAGCATCAAGGTGGTTGGTAGGCTCATCCAAAAGTAGAATTTCTGGTTCTGAAAGCATAAGGCGTGTTAGTGCAACGCGGCGGCGCTCTCCTCCTGATAAGTTCTTAATGGGAGTATCTCCCGCAGGACAGCGTAATGCTTCCATTGCTCTATCAAGCTTAGAGTCTATTTCCCAAGCATCTAATTGATCTATTTTTTCGGTAAGTACGCCTTGCTTATCAATGAGTTTAGTCATCTCGTCATCACTCATTGGCTCGGCAAACTTTAGGTTTATTTCTTCATATTCTTTAAGAATATCCATTGTTTCTTGAACGCCTTCTTCAACTACCTGCTTTACAGTTTTATTATCATCTAAATATGGCTCTTGTGCTAGGTAACCAATTTTATATCCTTCAGAAAAAACAACATCGCCTTGGTATCGTTCTTCTAGGCCAGCAATAATTTTTAATAGAGTGGATTTACCAGAACCATTAAGGCCAATAACACCAATCTTTGCACCATAATAAAAGCTTAAATATATGTCTTTTAAAACATGCTTATTATTTTCGTAAGATTTACTAACTCTTACCATCGAAAATATTATTTTCTTATCGTCTACTGTTGCCATAATTATTTGATTTTAATAAAGTTTTTGGGTTTGCAAAAGTAGTAAAAAGACTTTGTAATTTTTTATTAATTATAGTTTTAGAATTAATATGATTTAAGACTAATTTACATTTAGTTTATTATTTATTTTTGGCAGTAAAGTACAGTGTATTAACTATATACACTCTTAGTTGTAGTTATTCCCAAATATTTGTGAAAAAAAGTTAAAAAAAGGGTAGGGTATAATAATAATAATAACGTCTTATATATAGTATGACAATAATTGTCGATACCTTATAAATAAATTAATAAACAAATCTAATTCACATGAAAAACAAATTACTTTTATTAACAGTTTTACTTTTTGCTTTTGTTTCTACAAATGCACAATATTCAGTATTATTAGTTGATGATGATGCAAATGGCTATGATGAATGGTCTTATGTACAAACAGCACTAATTAACTCTGGTTATTCATACGATACTATTAATATTGATACTGTAGCTCCTGATTTTGCTACTTTAAATAATTTTGATATGGTTATCTGGCATACGGCAAATGATGGTCTGGATCTTCACTTATGGGATACTACTGCTACAGTTCAGTTTAACCCTGCTTTAAAACAATATATTGATGCAGGTGGAGTAGTTTGGGTTGATGGTTTAGATTTCATGTATGCAAAATACGGTTCTGCTCCAGTTGATTTTGCAGCAGGAGACTTTGTATATGACTATATGGGTGTTTCTAAATATGCTTGTCAATCTCACGCTGACGATACAGTAGGTACATATGTTGGACTTACACTTGCTCTTCCTACAGCTTCAAATACTATTACAACAATAGATTCTATTCAGTGGAAATGGAGTGCTTTATGGTATGGTGATGGTTTTGAAATTACTACAGATGCTACTTCTTTATTTGAAATGGGACCTGCTGATTATGACTTTGCTGGAATGGTAAATGGTCTATATAAAGAAAACGTAATTACAACAAGTCTTCGTATTGCTTCTTTAGGAGATGGTAGTGCGCGTGTGCAAGCTGATATTGACCTAGTAGTAAAAGAAATGATAGTAGCTGCAGAGGCTGGTACTTTTGCTAAGAATACTCCTCCTGCAGGATATAGCGTTTTATTAGTTGATGATGATGCAAATGGCTATGATGAGTGGTCGTATGTACAAACAGCACTAATTAATTCTGGTTATTCATACGATACTCTTAATATTGATACTGTAGCTCCTGATTTTGCTACTTTAAATAATTTTGATATGGTTATATGGCATACTGCAAATGATGGTCAAGATTTATACTTATGGGATACTACTGCTACTGTTCAATATAATGAAGCTTTAAGAGAATATATTGATTCAAACGGAGTTGTATGGGTTGATGGTTTAGATTTTATGTATAATATGTATGGTTCGGCACCAGTTGATTTTGCTGATGGCGATTTTGTATACGATGTTATGGGTATCTCTAAATATGCTTGTCAATCTCACGCTGACGATACAGTAGGTACATATGTTGGTCTTACTTTAGCTCTTCCGGCTGCTACAAATACTATTACAACAATAGATTCTATTCAGTGGAAATGGAGTGCGTTATGGTATGGTGATGGTTTTGAAATTACTAATAAGGCAATAGCTTTATTTGAAATGGGACCTGATGATTATGACTTTGCTGGAATGGTAAACGGTCTTTATAAAGAAAACGTAATTACAACAAGCCTACGTATTGCTTCTTTAGGTGATGGTAGTACTCGTGTTCAAGCTGATATTGATTTATTAGTAAAAGAAATGATTGTTGCTGCTGAGGCAGGTACTTTTGTAAAAGATAATACTTCTATTACTTATGCAAAAGAAGAGCAAAATATAGTTCTTTATCCTAATCCAGCTTCTGATGAAATTACTATTACTTTTGAGTCTGCAAAAAATGCTTCTATTAGAGTATTTGATCTTACTGGTAAAATTGTTTTAACAGATGTAATAGATGAGAATTCTACAAAATATAGATTTAATGTTTCAGATTTCAATTCAGGAATGTACTTCTATCAAATTACTATAGATAATAAAGCTTACAGCAGCAAATTTGTTGTAGTTAAATAATACATAATAGGTGAGTGTTGATTATAATCAACACTCACTATTTTTTTTGATACTTTACCATAGAATTAACACAAGGTCTTAAAAATATAAAAATAATTATTATTAAGGTTTAAAAGTAGACCTATAAAGTGTTTTATGGTTTTTGTTAACCTACTATTGAATAACAAGAACCATTACAAAATTAATTAAGTAAAATATGCGATTACTAGTTATTATATGGTTTGTCTTATTAAGTAATATTACTTTGTTTTCACAACATGTTTCTAAAAAAGAAGTGTTGGTAATTAAAGAAAAATTTGAGCAATCATATAACATCTCGTCAAAATATTTCCAAGAAAAAATTATTATTGATAATAATGATACTTTAGCTTTTGTATATAATTATTTGAATGCCTTTGTTGTTATTAGCGCAGATAAACAACTCCCTCCGATTAAGGCATACTCTATAGAAAACAGTTTCCCCAAAGCAGATAAAAATTCCAAAATAAACTTTGAAGATATTATAATTGATGATTTAAGCAATTTCTTAAAAAGATGCTCTAATGACTCAAAAAGCAATGAATATAGGACGAAAAACCTATTGCAATGGGAAGAAATTAAGACTAATGGAATTAAGGATACTAAAAGTGACTACGGTCCATTTTTAGGTAATATTTATGGTCAGGTTAATTGTAAAAATGACTTAGGTAATACTGTTAATGTAACCAATTATTATACTCCAAGTAATTATGCCGTTGGTTGTGTAGCAATTACATTTGTAGAACTATTACAATATCACGAATGGCCACGAATAGGCGTAGGTAGCCATTCATATTATGATAATTATGGTTCTACAAAAGGAAATCATAGTGCGGATTTTGATGAAAAGTATTATAATTGGTCATTAGTATTGGATGAGTATCATACAAAAAACACATCTAGTAAGGAAAGAGCTGAGTTAGGAAACTTATCATATCATTGTGCAGTTTCTGTGGATATGGACTTTGAATATAATGGTTCAACCTCTAATATTAATAGAATACCTGCAGCAGCAAAAAAACACTTTAGATTTACTTCTAGGCATATTACTAAATCAAGTAGTGGGTTTTGGAATACTGTAGATGATAATATAATCAAAGGATTACCAGTGCAATTTGCAATTTATACTAGTTCGGGAGCAGGACATGCTGTTGTATGCGATGGGTTAAAATCTAGTAGCGACCTTTATCACCTTAATATGGGTTGGTGGGGAAGTTCAAATGCTTGGTATACTATTCAAGGAAGCTTTAATGCGGGAGGTTATAGTAATATAACAGCTGGTGTTGTAGATTTTATTCCTGTTGTAGAAATAGGAGAGCCTAAATTAAATATTAATAATGAGACAGTAGAACTTGAATGGTATTACCCAACTACTGTAACGCCTGATGCATACCAACTACAAGTTAAAAAGGGTTCGTCAAATTGGGAAGATTTAGAAGATAATATTACTGAGAAAACATATTCTTATAAATATGATAATACTGAAATTCATAAGTTTAGAGTTCGTGCAAAATGTTTTGGAAATTGGATTGATGATTCTTGGTCTGAATATGAAGATATTAATATACAGAATGAGCTAGATAATCAAGTTTCAGAGGAGCTCGCGATATATCCAACAATTGTGAAAGATAAACTTACAATTGAATCTAAGTATTTGTCGGGAAGCACTATCGAATTGTTTGATCTATTGGGAAACAGAACATATATTAATATACTTTCATCAAGTTTTGGTAAATCAAAAATTGAGATTAATGTAGGGTATTTGAATCAAGGGATGTATATATTTAGACTGCATAATGGAGACACTATTCAAACATCACAAATAATAAAATTATAACTAGAATAATAATGAAAAACACAAATTGGGAAATAATTGCAAAGAACCTTGCTGGTGAAACGACTAAGGAAGAAGATGCGATGATTACTAAGATGCGAAATGAGGACCTAAAGTTTGATTTGGCATATTTAGATTCCAAAAAGATATGGAACACCCTTAATAAGCCTAAGTACAGCTTTAATAGGAAGAGAATTGTTTTTATAAGAGACCAAAAAATCAAACAGGCAAAGAGTCAATATGCGAAAAGGTTTATTGCTAAAGCAATTCAATATGCTGCTGTTGTTGTTGGTTTGTTAGTAGCTGTATTATTCACATATAATGACCTTAATAGTGAAGTAGTTTATACTGCTGACAATAGTAAGAATGTAGTTCTTCCTGATGGGTCTACTATAATACTGAATAATGATGCCATAATATCCTATAATAATTCTTTAATAATGGGCTTTGATCGAAAGGTTAAAATTATTGAAGGTTCTGCTTATTTTTCGATAGCGAAGCAGCAAGGAGAAAATTTTGTAGTAAATACAAAAAACTATGACATAGAGGTGTTTGGGACTAAGTTTAATGTAAGTAATGATGATGATATTACAACTATAACTCTTGATGAAGGGAAAGTTAGACTTTGTGAATATTCTGCTGTAGGAATTGATAATATTACAATGTTGCCTGGTGATGAGGTGTCGTATGGTGTTCATATGCCCCAGCCGGTTTTGTGTAAAGTTAATTCAAATGTTTCTAAATACTGGATGAAATCACGTCTTGAGTTTGACCAGTATTCAATTGAGGATTTGAAAGAAATATTTAAAAAATATTATAATAAGGAACTTATACTTGATGGAACAGATATTCAAATGAGTAAAGTTGGAGGTTCTGCACCTACTGATGATGTAGAACTAATTGTTAAAGCTCTTTCTAAAATATTTAAAAGGGAATTAATAATTAGAAAAGACAGTATTATACTAAAATAGAAAATAAAATAAATTACATATAACAAACAAATTGACTATGAACAAATTTTTAATCTATTTGATTTTTACTTTTATTGGCATTTTAAGTTTTGCAAATGTTAATGATGTAAGGTATCAAAGTAAGACAATCTCTATCGAACAGGTAGTTGACGATTTAGAGAGTAAATTCCAAGTAATGGTTACTTATGAATCGAAAATTAAATTATCAATTAATCAAAATGAAGCCAATGAATTACTAAATTCTAAAAGTATTATTTCAGCATTGGATGAGCTTTCGGCAAATAATAATCTTGAGTACGAAAAATTACGTGATGATTATTTTGTATTGACTAATGTTGATAGTAAGACAGAAGAAACTAAAATACCTTCCGTTATTGTGGAAGAGAATCTAAAGATAATAACAGGTGTAGTATCTGATGATCAAGGAAATACATTGCCAGGGGCAACTATATACCTTAAAGGTGATAAGAGTTATCATGCTATAACCAATATGGATGGAGAATATACAATAAGTGTTCCTCAGGGTTCAACTGAATTGGTTTTCAGTTATGTTGGTTTCGAAGATATGGTGATAACTATAGGAGAATCAAATGAGCTTAATGTTTCAATGAATACGGACTCTAAAGAGTTAGAAGCTGTGGTAGTATCAGGTGTTGCTGGTAGAACTTCTAGAAAGAAACTTACTGTTACCGTAGCTCATGTTGATGCCGAGAGTCTACAACGTGTTCCTGCAACTTCTGCATCCAGTGCTTTGCAAGGAAAAGTTGCTGGAGTTTCAGTTAAATCTACAAGTGGTCAGCCTGGTTCTGGAAGTACTATTCAGTTAAGAGGAGCGACTTCTCTTTTGGGAAATAACTCACCATTAATTATTGTAGATGGTATTATGGTTCAAACTTCTTTAGCGGATATGAACTCTGATGATATAGAGAGTATTGAAGTAGTTAAAGGAGCTGCCGCATCTGCATTATATGGTTCAAGAGCTGCTGGTGGTGTTATTGTAATTACTACGCGAAGAGGAAGTAAAACTGAAGAATCATATGAAATAGTATTAAGAAATGAAATTGGTAGATCTAGTTTGGTAAAAAATATTGATCAATCTAATCATCACCCTTATAAACTTGATGGAGAAGGAATAGGCTATACTAAGTACGATGGTGTTGTATATGATGATGATGGTAATGTATTAAGCGGAAGTAGAACACTTACTGATTCTGCCTATAGTGACCAAGCATATTGGAATGTATACGATAATCAAGATAAATTTTTTAAGAATGGATTATTTTACACTAACTTTGTTGGTGTTGCTACAAAAGCTAAAACATCAAACCTTTATTTTTCTTTTGAAAATCACCATAACGAAGGTATTATTTATAATACTAATGGTTACACAAGAAGGAATTACCGATTTAATTCAGATACAAAAATTGGGAAAAGAATAAAACTATCTACTTCTAATTTATATATTACCTCTTCTTCTGATAAGCCTGGTTCAAATGGTAGCTTTCACGATTTACTATTTGTAAACCCTGATGTAGATCTTGAAAAAAGAGATGCAGAAGGAAACCTAATTGTAGATCCTGATCCATGGAGTATTGATGAAAATCCACTTTATCCTTTAGAATATAGAGATAGAAGTGAAAATAAAAGTACATTTATGACAAGTCTTAATGCGAAAGTTATTATTACAGATTGGATGAATTGGGATACTAGATATAGCTATGAGTACTTTAATAAAAAGTATAATACATATACTCCTAAAGGATATATGTATGGAGGAGGAGCTGATCAAGATGGTAGTATTTATATGAGTAATTATATTGCTAAAAACCAAACTTTTCAAACGACATTAAATATTAATAAAATATTAGGAGATGTTATTGTAAAGGCTAAGCTAAGCTATATGTATGAAGATAATAATTGGGAAAGTTTTAGCGCTACTGGTCGTGATTTTATTGTGCCAGGTATTCCTCAGTTATCAAATACCGACCCTGCAAAATCTTCTTTAGATTCTTACGATGGTTCTGTTAGAGCTATTAATTATTTTGGTATTGTCGATTTGGATTATAAGGATAGATATTTATTCTCAGGATTATATCGCCGTGATGGTTCTTCACTATTTGGTGAAAACGAAAGATGGCAAAATTATTACCGTTTGGCGGGAGCTTATAGAATTACTGAAGATATTGATATTCCTTTTGTAAAAGAATTAAAAATAAGAGCTGCAATTGGTACTTCAGGATTACGCCCAGGATATTCATGGCAGTACGAAACATATTATATTAATGGAGGTCAGGTTTACCGTGATCAGCTAGGAAATAAAGATTTGAAACCTTCAGAGGCTAGAGAAGTTGAGTTTGCTGTGGATGCCTTTTTCTTAAAGCGTTTTAATGCAACTATTAGTGTTTCAAATACAAAAACTGTAGGAGCTTTTGCAAAGGTGCCATTGGCATCTCACCTTGGTTACCCTAGTCAATGGCGTAATGTTGGTGATATTAGTTCAGATGTAGTAGAAGTCTCATTAGGTGTTGTTGCAATGAAAGGTGATAAAGGTAGATTGCATTTTCAATTAAACTATGATAATATTCATCAAAATTTGCTTAGCTTAACAATACCTCCATATTATACTGGCCCACATGGTGCATATTATTTAGTGCCAGGTGAAGAGTTTGGTATTATTTATGGCTATAGATGGCTAACGAGTCTGGATCAAATGGAAGAACAACTTCCTAGTGGCGAAAGTATAGATATGTATCAAATGAATAGTGATGGTTATGTTATTCTTAAAGGAACTGAAGGTTCAACTAATGAAAAGGCTATTGCATATGATCATGATGGTGATGGCCTTCCTGACCGTGATAAAATTGGTAATGGGAATGCTGATTTTCATATGAGCCTTTCTACTACATATACTTTTAAAGGGTTCTCCTTTTATATGTTATTAGATTGGAAACAAGGTGGTGATATTTATAATTATACTCACCAATACACTTTCCGTGATGGTAGAGCAATAGAATTCGATCAGTTTGGAAAAGAGGAAAGCGATAAAAAATCAAATGCTTATTATAGTAATTTTTATCAGCAATCTATAAATGACTACTTTGTTGAAGATGGAACATATTTGAAAATAAGAGAGTTATCTATATATTATACTTATAAGCCAGTAAAATATAAGAAATATATTAAAGAAATAAAATTTGGTGTTGTAGGACGTAATCTATTAACATTTACAAGTTATACAGGTTATGATCCCGATGTTGCATCATCTGGAGATCTTACAACTTTTGCTTTTGATAGCTTTAGTTACCCTAACTTTAGAACTATGTCAGCATCATTACAGTTTAAGTTTTAATATAGAAAATAAGAAATTATGAAAAACAAAATATTATATATGTTTATACTAACTCTATTAGCAGTTAGTTGTACAAAAGATTTAGAAGTAGAGAATAATACTGATCCAAGTATAGAGAATATCTATGGTGACCCCGAAGCCGTTTATGGCGTAACATCTAGTATGTTTTTTAATTGGTATATGAGAGCTCAAACACACTCTTGGTCGCCAGCAATGGCAATGATGACAATGGCTGATCAAGGTACTAGCTCTTGGATGAATAGTGGAATGTTTGATTTATCATCAGAGCCACGTGCTGAGCTTGATAACTCGCAAAGTTATCAGTATCAATATATTTTTGAGCATTATTATAAAGAGCTTTATAATGTACTTAATACATCAAATGATGTATTAACAGTTATAGAAGGAGGAATGGAGATAGGTGATTTAGATGCTAATGGAATAGGTGAGGATACTAAGATGGTGGAAGCTATGTCATATTTTGCTCAAGGAGTATCATTAGGTTATTTAGGACTTAACTACGACCAAGCTTACATTATTACAAATACAACTGCTGATCCAGCTTCTGAAACTCCTAAGAATTATTCTGAAGTAATAGATGCAGCAATAGTATCTCTACAGAAAGCTGCTGATATTGCTACAGCAAATAACTTTATTATTCCAGATGACTGGATTAATGGTAAAGATTATTCTAATAATGAATTTGCTCAAATTGCTTATTCATATATGGCTCGTTTATTAGCTTATAGTCCAAGAAATGCTAGTCAAAATAACTCTACAAACTGGAGTCAAGTAATCCAATATGTTGATAAAGGTATTAGCTCCGATTTAGAAATATACCTTGATAATGTAAATTGGAAAAACTGGGTTTATCATTATACTTATGAGCGTAAAAATTGGGTTATGGTTGATGCTAGAATAATAAATTTGCTTGATAATAATTACCCTGAAAGGATTACAAATAGTACTGATCCAGGAGTAGCGACATCAGCAGATGCACGATTGGCTTCAGATTTTACTAAAGAAAGTGTGTGTAACTTTAAACCAGAGCGTGGTTATTATCATTTCTCTTACTATTTGTACACTCGACTAGATTATACATTCTCTAATCCAGCAGATTTCCCGGAAATATATGTTAATGAATTAGAATTATTGAAAGCAGAAGCATATGTTCATTTAGGACAATTATCACAAGCAATTACTATTCTTAATAATAGTAGTCGTAGTTCTCGTGGAGGTTTGCCAGCACTTAGTTCTTCAGCAACTCAAGAGGAAGTACTTGATGCTATTTTCTACGAAAGAGATCTAGAGTTTTTTGTAGCAGGCTTTGGTATTGGTTTTTATGATATGCGCCGTAGAGATATGCTTCAAAAAGGTTCGTTATTACATTTCCCAATTCCTTCAAAGGAGCTTAATGTAGTTGGTATTCCAATTTATACTTTTGGTGGTGAAGCAAATGCTGATGGTATAGGAACTTCAAATGGTGGATGGTTTTAATTATTAACCAATAACTTGAGAATAACTTATTATAAAATATTGAAAATTAATTTATTATGAATATTAAGACAATAATATTGATAGCGATAGCCATACTTATACTTGGCTTACAATCAATGGCATGTACTGTCGCTGTAATATCTGGAAAATACACAAAGGATGGTCGTCCATTATTATGGAAGAACCGTGATACATGGGCTATAAAAAATAAGATAGTATACTTCAATGATGGAAAATATGAATATATGGGACTTGTAAATTCTCATGATTCAAAAGGAAAGAGTGTTTGGATTGGTCAAAATGAAAAAGGTTTTGCTATTATGAATTCAGCTTCTTATAACCTTAATATTGGTGACACAACACGCCTTAATGGACAAGAAGGAAGAATTATTAAAGAAGCTTTGGCTAGCTGTGCAAATATTGAAGATTTTGAGAAGTATCTAGATGATATGCCTCGCCCAACAAGATTGGAAGCTAACTTTGGCGTAATTGATGCCAATGGCGGAGCTGCTATGTATGAATTAAACAATAAGGGCTATGTAAAGTTTGATGCTAATGATCCTACTGTAGCTCCTTTTGGATATATTATTAGAGCAAATTACTCTTTCACTGGTTCATTTGGTAAAGAAAGTAGTGGTTACTTAAGATATAATACTGTTGATGATTTGTTCTATAATGCTATGGCAACAAACACCTTCGATGCGAAGTTTATTTTACAGGACGTTACTCGTGGTTTAAAGCACTCATTGCTTAATGTAGATTTATATGAGCAATATGCTGATGTTCCCGAAAATACTATTACATATTCGTTTTTTCATGATTTTGTGCCACGTAGTAGTAGTGCATCATCGTGTGTAATACAAGGTGTGAAAAAATATGAGAATCCAGAATTAAGTACATTATGGTCTATTGTAGGTTTCCCACTAACATCTATTGCTATTCCTACTTGGGTAAAAGCAAAAGATGCTTTTCCTTCGGTTCTTAAGTATAACGATGAGTATAAAAATTCACCAGTTTGCTATGCTGCATTAGAACTTAAAAATGATGTTTTTCCAGTTCGATGGGGAAAATTTGCAACTAAGTATTATATAAATATTAATGCTTTAACAAATGCTGATAAAACAGGAATTGTACAGAAAATAAATCCTTACGAAAATAAGATTATCGCTGCAGCTGATGAGGTTATTGCTGATGCTAGAAGTAACGATAAACTTGACATTTCTAAAGTAAAGAGTTTTTATAATAATACTGATGAGCTTGTTCATATAATGTTTCAAAAAGAATTTAATATAGAATTAAAATAATATTATTATGCATTTTAAGAATTGGTTATTTGTATTAGTTTTATTTGTTGTTTCATGCGAACAAGCACCTAAGGATATTGCAAGATTAGGAATGCATTCGGACAAAGCAATGATTAAGATTGCTGTGTTTGAAGGTAATGGTGCAGGTACAGTTTCTGTTGTAGAAACTATTGAAGCCTTGAGAATAGATACAGGTATTTTGGCAAAAGCTATAACTGCTTCGCAAATTCAGAATGGTGAATTAAATTATTTTGATGCATTAATAATTCCAGGTGGTAGCGGTAGTAAGCAACTTAATAATATAGGTGTACAAGGACAAAAGCTTATTAAAGATTATATAAAAAGTGGTAAAGGTATTATTGGAATTTGTGCTGGAGCTTATATGCTTTCTTCAACTGAAGGTTATCCAAATATGAAAATTGCGACATCTGTACATATTGATAGGGCGCATTATAATAGGGGTAGAGGTTTGGTAGAGTTTGAGTTGGTAGAAGAAGGTTTGAAAATATTTCCTGAATTAGAGAACAATAGTTTATTGTTACAATATTATGATGGTCCAGTACTTGTACAGGGCGATTCTATAAATAAATATAATGAATTAGGAAGATTTGTAACCGATATTCATCCTGATAATTATGCTCCTATTGGAATTACTCCAGGAAGAACATTCTTATTAAATCAATCTTATGGCGAGGGTAAGGTGTTTCTTATGGCTGGTCATCCTGAGTCTACTCCAGGAATGAGATGGTTAGTGCCGCGTATGGCTCGATGGGTAACAAATAATGAATTAATTTCTTATGCACCACATTGGGTGCGCCCTGAGTTAAACGATACTGCTATATTATTTACTAAGGCTCAGCGCAAATATGAAAAAGAACTTTATTGGAAACTTTTTGGTAACAATGCTGAAGAAATAATAGATGCAATGCGTATTCTTAATGAATTAAGATCGCGCCCTGCTGTTAGATATAATATGGGACTACTTCGTTCAGAGAATGTAGAAGTAAGACTTATGGCTGCAAAATTACTTTTAGATACTGAGTATACTGCAGCAATTGATGATGTTAGAGTGGCTTTAATTAAAGAAACTAATGAGGAAATAAAAAGTATTTTATTGCAGTTTGTGAATAACTATAATTAAAAGTAACTAAAATTAGATTTAAGTAACTAATCAGTGTGAATGGGAATATGATAAATAATCGTAATTATCATTAGCTCCGCCCTACTGAGTGATTTTTCCTTAGAAAAATTGTACCGAAGTAAGGTCGGAGCTAAATGAATAGAATTAAGTTGTTTTGGCGAAATTTTTGCTTTTTCTGCAAAAAA
>JAOZPM010000179.1:0-4489 GCA_029932765.1 Bacteroidales bacterium
ATTTTCAACTGATTATCTGGGAAGTGAACAGCCATAAAGAAATTATAAGCCTCATCGCCAGTATGATTAGGATTTTGTTTGGTTTTTTCAGCACCAATAAGTGCAGCAGCAGCAGTACGATGATGACCATCAGCTACATAAGTAAAAGGAACTTTTTCATCGAATAAACGCTCAAGATCGGCATTCATAGTTTTGTCGTTAATTACCCAAAAGTGGTGACCAAAACCATCTTCAGCAGTAAAATCGTAAATTGCTGGAGTTTTTGTAACTACAGTAGATACAATCTCATCAATTTCTGGAACAGCTTTATAAGAAAAGAATACAGGCTCTATATTAGCATTAGTATAACGAGTAAGAATCATACGATCTTCCTCTTTCTCTGGGCGAGTAAGCTCATGTTTTTTGATTATACCATCAACATAATCTTGACAAGCAGCAGCTCCTACAATACCGTACTGAGTACGCCCATCCATAGTTTGAGCATATACATAGTATTTTGCAGTTTCTTCCTTAACTAACCAACCTTGAGCTTGAAAATTCTTAAAATTCTCAACAGATTTATTATAAACTAGTTCTGAGTGAACATCAGTACCCTCAGGTAGATCAATCTCTGAACGAGTAATATGCAATAATGAACAATCTTTTCCTTTAGCCATTTCTGCAGCCTCAGCAGCATTCATAACATCGTAAGGAAGACATGCCAAATTCTGTGCGATATCTTTTGGTGGGCGAAGGCCCTTAAATGGTTTTATTGTTGCCATAGTTTTATTGTGTTGTGTGTTTTATGCTATGAGTTATGTGTTCTGTTTAATCACAAAACACCTGGCACACAGCAAATAACACATGTTATTATTAATTAACTTTAAATGTTGCGTCGCCATTATTAATAAAATCAGCAATTTGCTTTGCTCCTGCTACACCAGCATTCACATTAGCCTCAAGAGTTTGAGCACCCATTTTCTTAGGAGTAAAGAAGAATCTTCCTTCAAATTTTTCAGCAAAAACATCTTTATTTACCGGAGCAATATCCGAAATATAAGAGAAATCGCTACGTTCTTCCATCAACTTCACCAATTCTGCTTCGTTAATTACCTCTTTACGAGCTGTATTTACCAATACTGCATCTTTAGGCATTTTTGAAAGAATATCGTAACCAATAGAACCTTTAGTTTTATCATTTGCAGGAATATGCAATGAAACATATTGGCAGGCAGAGTATAATTCTTCGGCAGAATCAACAGCTATAACACCATCTTTTTCTATATCTGCTTTATTGAGGAATGGATCAAAAGCATAAACTTTCATTCCAAAACCCTTAGCAATTTGACCTACATAACGGCCAACATTACCATAAGCGTGAATACCTATAGCTCTGCCTGTCAGTTCTGTACCAGCTTTACCATTATAAAAACCACGAGCCATCATCACCATAAGACCAACTGCTAATTCAGCAACGGCATTAGAGTTTTGACCAGGAGTATTCATTACAGTTACACCAGCAGCAGCAGCCGCTTCTAAATCCACATTATCGTATCCTGCACCAGCACGAACAACAATTTTTAGATTTTTGGCAGCAGCAATTACTTCAGCAGTAATTTTATCACTACGAATTATTATTGCATCTACATCTGCAACAGCTGTTAAAAGCTCACTTTTATCAGCATATTTTTCCAATAAAACCATTTCAAAACCAGCATTCTCAATTACCTCATTAATTTGAGGAATTGCCTCTGCAGCAAATGGTTTTTCGGTTGCTATTAATACTTTTGTCATAATTTTATGTGTGTTATGTGTTTGGTATTTAGTGTTGCGTGTTAACCAATAACAACAAACACTAAACAACAAACATATTAATTACGCTTTCAAATTTTTGAACTCTTGCATACAAGCTACTAATGCCTCAACACTTTCTTTTGGAAGTGCATTATAAGTAGAAGCACGGTATCCACCAACAGAGCGGTGACCTTTGATTCCAATCATACCCTTTTCGGTAGCAAAATCAAGGAATTCTTTCTCATACTGCTCATATCCCTCTGCCATAACCCAGCAAATATTCATCAACGAACGATCTTCTTTATCAACAACAGTTCCTTTAAACATAGGGTTAGTATCTATCTCGTTATAAAGAACAGCAGCTTTCTCAATATTCTTTTTATACATTGCCTCTACTCCACCTTGAGCTTTCAACCATTTTAGAGTTTGTAATGCAGCAAATATTGGAACTACTGGAGGAGTATTGAACATACTTCCACCTTTAATATGAGTATTATAATCCAACATTGTTGGAATAAAACGATCTACTTTACCAAGAATATCTCTACGGATAATTATAAAAGCAATTCCTGCAGGGGCAAGATTTTTTTGTGCACCACCATAAATAATAGCATATTTACTAACATCTACCGGGCGAGAAAAAATATCAGAAGACATATCTGCAACCAATAAAGTATCTACATCAAGATCTTTGTGAAGCTCTGTACCATAAATAGTATTATTAGTAGTAATATGTAAATAATCAGCATCAGCAGGAATATCATAACCCTTTGGGAAATAGTTATAATTTGCATCTTTAGAACTAGCAACTTCTACAACCTCACCAAATCCCTTAGCTTCTTTTACAGCTTTATTAGCCCAAGCACCTGTATTTACATAAGCAGCTTTTGATTTCATAATATTAAATGGAATCATTGCAAATTGAAGACTTGCACCGCCTCCAAGAAATAATACATCATGAGTATCAGGAATATTCAATAATTCCTTAAATAAGTCTTGAGCTTCATCCATTACTGCAACAAACTCTTTACCACGGTGCGAAACTTCCATTAAACTCAAACCCGTTCCTGCAAAGTCAATTATATTCTCAGCAGTATTCTTAATTGTGTCAGTTGGCAAGATCGATGGTCCTGCATAAAAATTGTGTTTTTTCATAATCTACTATTTATAATATTGATTATCAATTATTTATATATGTTAGAAATTATTTTTCCTATTCAATTTCAATTAAGCAAATATCGAAATAATTTTCCAATTCTCAAACTCTTATAATTCACTATAAATTGGATTTTTGCTTGATTTTTGGCATATCTATTCTCATACTTAATGTTTAGTTTTCAGCCTTCTTTTGAAATGTTATAAATGATTTTAGCTTTTATTGCTTTTATAATATTTACGTATGAACAATGATAAAACCTCAAAGGTATATTCAATTATCACATATATTAAATATTTTGTTTTACACATTTTGTTTTAAACATTTTGTTTTAAACATTTTGTTTAATAAGAAAAATGTACTATCTTTGAGTTTCATAATAAAAACCTTAAGATATGAACCCATTTCAACTAACAGGATACCACGGACCAGAGTTATTTTGTGATAGAGAAGAGGAAACCGAAAAGTTATATAATGCTATTGATAATGAGTGTAATATAACCCTTACATCTGTTCGCAAAATGGGGAAGTCAGGATTGATAAAACATGTGCTTCATCAGCTAAAAGCTAATAAAAAAGCATACTCTGTTTACTATCTAGATATATACCATACGGAGAATCTAAGCAATTTTTTGGAGGTTTTTGGCAAAGAATTGATGAATAATCATAGTAATTTTCCTCAAAAAGTACGTAATTTATTCGAAAATTTCATCAAATCACTCAATCCAACTATATCTTTTGACCCATTAAGTGGCAAACAAAACCTTAGTTTTAATTTCAATTCGAATGCAAATAAGGAACAATCAATAATCGGAATCTTTGATATATTATCTAAAATATCGACCACAAAGAAGGTTGTAATAGCCATTGATGAATTCCAGCAAATAGCCAAATACCCCGAAAAGAATGTAGAAGCTTTATTACGAGGAGTTATTCAAAACCTAAAAAATATAAACTTTATTTTTTCGGGAAGTGACACCTCTATAATGACTGAGATATTTAATGACAGCAAGCGTCCATTTTATCAATCAACACAGTTGATGCACCTAAGTCATATTCCTTACGAAAAGTATAGTGAGTTTATAAATCATCATTTCCAATCTAATAAAAGACAAATAGATAAGGAAGCCGTAGATTTTATATTAGATGAAACAAGAATACATACTTATTATGTTCAATTTTTGTGCAATAGAGCATTTGCTAGCAAAAAGAAGAAAATAAACCTGAACGATATAAAGCTTCTTTATTCGGAAATACTGCAAGAAAACGAAGCCTATTACAGCACTTATAAAGATATGCTTAGCACCCAACAATGGAAACTGCTAATAGCTTTGGCCAAAGAAGGTGGTTTTGCCAGTGTTACCTCTGGCGATTTTATCCGCAATTACAACCTAAGCAACGCAAGCACCATCCGCCGAAGCGTAAAGTCACTACTGCAAAAACAAATGATATTCAAAAAAGACAATAGCTATTATGTTTACGATGTATTCTTTGCACGTTGGCTTACTAGATTGTAACTAATACGAATTCCATCTAACCACCTTATCAAAATCTTTACGG
>JAOZPM010000180.1:0-4483 GCA_029932765.1 Bacteroidales bacterium
TATTGGGAGCATACACAAAGTGCTATAATAGATAGTGGTAAGTATGTTGTTACTGGTGCCAAATCTGATATGTTTGTTTTTAAAGTGCCTTCTCTTCGTAATATTGAGAAAACTGGACCTTACTTTCATGATGGTTCTGTAAAAAGCTTAGAGAGCGCTATACAAATAATGGCTAAAACTCAAAACAATAAAGATTTATCAATAGACCAAGTTAAATCCATAGAAATCTTTCTTAATACACTTACTGGCGAAGTGCCAAGCTCTGCAAAGCTTTAAGAGCTTAGTTTATAATAAATGAAAAAACCTCCATAGAATTTATTCTGTGGAGGTTTTTTTTTGAGTTTTGGAATTAACTTAAATACTAAGAAGCTTAAACCCCTCACCATTAAACTCTCCAATATGAGGATTTTTCACCCATTCGCCAAGGTTTATATATCGTGAGTTGTTTCCTAAATCTTTGTCCATAGCAATATGTCTATGCCCAAAAACAAAGTAATCATAATGTTTTTTTGCCAGCTCACTTTTGCAATACTGATATAGAATTTCCTTATCGTCGCCTTCGTAATGTTCTTCAAAATTTCCATTTGAAATACGACTTTTCCGAGAGAAATATTGTGCAATTCCCAAAGCAAAATTAGGGTGCAAACGAGCAAAAAACCATTGATTTATTCTATTGGCAAAAATTGATTTTATAAATTTGTATTTGCCATCGCCAGGGCCTAGTCCATCGCCATGTCCCAAAAGAAATTTTTTGCCATTAATAGTAAACTCCTTTGGCTCACGATATACTTTAAGGCCTATTTCTTGCTCAAAATAATCGAAAACCCACATATCGTGATTGCCAATAAAGTAATGAATATTTATACCATTATCGCTCATTGTGGCAAGCTGACCTAGTAGGCGCACATAGCCACGAGGTGCCACCTGCTTATAGTCGAACCACATATCAAATATATCGCCTAGGATAAAAAGATTTTCGGCATCGTGCTCAATACTCTCAAGCCAAGCTACCATCTTTTTTTCACGAAGCAAGCTACTATCATAATCGGGTACGCCTAGGTGTACGTCAGAAATGAAATAGCTCTTATTCTTGCTTATGTTATTCGAATTATTATTCTCCAAAACGATTATAAATTAAATTCTTTTTTCAATTTGAATGGATTCATTAAATCCATTCTTAAAGTGAAACGGATATTATCGCTGTATTTGTAATTAGCATTTATATCCATAACATCTTGAAATTGTGATGTCCACAATAGTGGAAAATAGACTTCAAAAGTACGATTAAAAAATGTAAGTAATACACCACCTTCTGCCAATAGCTGTTTGTCGTAAAATACCGAATAATCTTTTGATAATGTATATCCAAAATTACCGTAAATCTTTATGAACTTTGTAAAAGGAATTCCTGCTCGTATATTCAATGCACTAATAAAACCCCATGACCTTCCTAGGCTTGATGGCAAATAAAAACTTCCATCACTAGGCGTTACCTGACCAGAATTATAGCCCGACCTGTCGAAGTAGGTATAATCATAAAGATAATCATCGCTGCCATCAAAAGAGCTCATTTTATACGAATAATCTACCCATTGATCGCTTTCAAAAAGGAAAATATTACCCGCAAAAAGGCGCATTTCCAAAGCATTATTCTTTTTGTCATTATAGCTCAGAGCATATTCCAAACTTATACTTGCCTTAGTTATATTAAAGCCCGTCTGAAAGTTGAAATATAAGCCATAAGGGTTTAAGGCTCTTTTGTTTACATATTGATAATCTAGCGTTACTATATTTGATTTATGAATACTTTCTATGGGCTTAGATGCTGGGAATATGGCAGCCACGTAATAGGTTTCGACTTCTTTCTGTATGTTTACCAATCGCACCTTTGCCATATGTGAGATATTGGTATTGCCTTCAGGATTTTTAAAGTAGAAATTTAGCTCCGGACTAAGTTTTGTATAACTAAGCTTCTTACTATCGTCCATAGAAAGATTATAATGATATCTCTTACCAACAACACCTATACTCAATCGTCGTATAAATCCTAGTGTATAAAAATTTCTGTGCAATCCAAAGCTTCCGCTCAGTGCTTTTTGATTAAAAGAGTATAAAGGCATAAGCTCATATTCCCATTTTTTCTCCAAAAGGGAGTGGTTGAATAATAGAACTCCTGCCATAAATTTATCATAATTATTCCAACCCAAAATTGGTGTATAATATAAATATTGCTCATTTTTTTTGGGTGTAGTGGTAATAAATTTAAGCTTTAATTTATTTGCTTTATGAAAAGTAGAATTTGGTTTATAGCTATTATTCTCTGGTGTAAAATCCAATAAAGAATAATCATTATTGATACTAATTTTATGATAATCGCCATTAGGAAATGCAATTGACTTAGTAGATTCAAAGCCATCAACCCATTTTTCATTTATTAGCACACCTCCATCATCAGTTGCTTTTATATGAATAGGAGCACTTATATTACCAATATTTTTTAGCTTTATCTGCATTGAGTCCCCATTTGTATTAATGCTTTTAATCTTATAATCTATTCGCTTTTTTGTGTCTATCAAATCATTTAATACCCAAGATAGGTCTTTGCCACTTTCGTTTTCGAAATGGGATAAGAAATCCTCGGGCTGAGGGTGCTTATACTGCCATTTGTCAAAAAAACTTTTAAAAATTTCTCCAAATTCATCTTCTCCCAGGTATTGTTTGAGATAATCAATTATTAAGGATGTTCGTTGGTAAACGGAGATGCCATAATTTGAACTTGTATAATCAATAGAATGTAGGCCACTAGCTTGATCCAAATTATACGAAGCAGTAAATCTATTACTTAGATAACCGAAATAATGTTCTCCAAATTCGCTAAGGCGCATTATATTAAGCTTGCGTCCAAAGTAAAGCTCATCAAGTGTTAATCCAGGATGATATTTCTTCATATACTCATTCTGAACAAAGGAATTTAATCCCTCGTCCATCCAAGGGTGTTCTCGCTCATTGAATCCTAACATTCCATAAAACCAATTATGGCCAACTTCATGCATTATGGTTTCTTCTAATACGTATTTATTACTTGAAAGCCCAATTATAGTTATATTAGGATATTCCATACCCGCACCAGCACTTAAAGCTCCTTGCACCGCAGTTACATGATTATAAGGATAATTGCCTACAAATTCGGAATAGAACTCTGTGGATTGCTTCAAATATTTAAGGCTTTCTTTCCATAGCTCAGCTTCGTCATTAGTAAACATTGATTGAATTAATATCTTATGCCCATTATCTAAAGTAATATAATCTCTCAAAACGTGATAGTTTTTGTCGGCAAACCAAGCAAAATCATGGATATTCTCTTGATGAAAAACTAATGTTTTTAACTCTTTTGATGAAAGAGGCACTTCTATTTCTATATCAAATTCGTCAATTAGTTTTGTGGCTTCAGAAATAGAGTCTAGCCAACGCTCTTCACTATCACAGTTAACCATATCACCAGTTGCTCCAACAATATAATTTTTTGGGATAGTGATAGACACATCGTATTTCCCAAATTCTGAATAAAACTCACCTTGATTAAGATAAGGCATCTGATGCCACCCTTTTGCATCATAAACCGCTGGCTTAGGATACCACTGAGTTATTTGAAATGATTGCTCGGCATGTCCCAAGCGTGAGAAATCTGATGATGGTATCTTTACTTTAAAAGGAGTTGTAATTATAATACTTTCTCCAGTTTTTAGGCTTTTATTTAGAAATACTTTTGCAATATCAACATGCTTACTGTCAAATTCCCATTTTAGTTTAGTGCCTTGCGATGCAAAATCAATCTCCGAAATATTCCCCCTATCTTCATCAGTAGCATTATAAAGATTTTTATTGCCCTGCAACAGTAGCTGCTCGCATAAAGCCGTGCTTTCATTACTATAGGCATTTGCCCATAGGTGGAAATAAATAAAATCTAGACCATCAGGTGAGTTATTGGTATATGTAATCTTTATATCGCCATTAAGAATACTCAAACTATCATCTAACTCAACCTTTATATTATAGTCAACATTTTGCTGCCAATAATCCTGAGCCAATATGTTTGTATACGATAGTAGAACTACAGCTAGTATTATTATTGATTTTATCATTATTTATGCTCTAATATAATTTGTAAATTGCTTATGGTATTATAATTTACAAATCTAAGAAAATATTATTAAAGAATTCAAGTGGAGTCAAAGCCCAATAGGGCAGGCGTATATAAATTGTCACCAAACCAATATGTATCTTTTACTATCGTAATATACAGCTGTATATGTAAATTTAAGATGAAAATTTATCATCGAATTACACCTGCCTGCCATCCCTACGGGAGGAAATCCGGCCGGCCGGTGTAATTCGATGACTTTTTTAGAATTGTTTTTTTGCAGTGTAGCAAGCACTTGATAGCTTTTAAATCTACGTTAATGATATTTGGTATTATAATTAG
>JAOZPM010000068.1:0-16204 GCA_029932765.1 Bacteroidales bacterium
CAGAAAGAGCTATTTCTATGCTAAAGAAAGATATTCAGAAGTTGTTTTAGAATAATCTGGCCTTCGGGACAGTTTACTTTGTTAGTACTGTGTAAGTCGTTCAGACTGATGGGTTTAGTAAAATAGTTTACTCCCTTGACACTGCGTAAATCACTCACCTAATTACTATCAAGTCTAACATTTATTTTTTAAACATAAAAAGCGAAGGTTTCACTTAAATTGAAGCCTTCGCTTTTTCACACATATCACACGCAGTAGCATTAATCATTATTAAAACTATTCAGGCTTTAGCTCACCTTCTGGTTCAGTTGCTTTTTTCTCTTCAGGAGTTTCTGTATTATTCTCAGTAGTTCCTGCCTTATTATCCTCTAATAATTCCTCTTGCAGCTTTTCAGAATCATCAGTTTTCCCGGACTTATCATAAGGATTTTGCTGAATAGAGTCGTTTTGCTCTATTTGTGTAGAGTCACCAATAACACTCATTACCTCAAACTCTGTTCGCCTATTAGCTTGATGTTGTTCTTTAGTACAATTATGTGGATTAGGACAGCTATAAATAGGTTCTGTTTCACCCATTCCCTGTGACTCTAAACGTACTGAATCAATACCGCTTTCTACTAAATAATCCACAACAGATTTAGCTCTACGATCTGATAGTTTTAGGTTATATTTATCATTACCTCTGCTATCTGTATGAGATTTAAGTTTAATATGTACCTGTGGGTTATCCTCTAACCATCCTATTAGTTTATTAAGTTCAAATCTTGAGCTATCACGAAGTGTAGCCTTATCAAAATCGTAATAGATGTTCTTAAGAGTAATTGTTACACCTACATCTATTCTAGTCATAGGAATAATCCACACATTAGTATCAGCATAGTTATAATACTCCTCATGAACCAAATAACCAGTTTTTTGACCAATAACATCATAATCCATAGTAGTATCCACAACAAAAGTAAATATAGTATCACCAACAACATTAATAGGAATTAGCCCTGGCATTACTGAATCCTTAATCACCAAATATATATCAGGATTTTCTATAAACTCATTAGTTACGGTATCTAATGCAAGAATACTTACAGCAGGGGGAATATTATGATCATAATAGAAATAATAGATATTATCGCTCTCCTCATCACCTCTATTGGAAGCAAAATATCCTGATTTACCATTCATGCTTTGAAATGTAAAATCGTCATAACTAGAATTCAAAGGATAACCAAGGTTTATTGATTTTTGAGCTTTTTTATTGATAAGCATCGTTTTATAAATATCCAAACTACCTATTCCTTTATGTCCATCAGATGAAAAATATAGGATATTTCCATATAAAAACGGGAATAGTTCATTACCTTCAGTATTTACATTTATTCCTAGGTTTCGAGGGCTAGACCATGTATTTCCTGATTTAGTACAGATATACAGATCACTACCGCCTTCACCACCAGGCATATTTGATGCATAAACTAGTAGTTTTCCATCCTCAGAAACAGTAGCATGAGCATTTGTAAAATCCTTATTATTCCAAGGGAACTCTTTTATTTTAGTAATATTTCCATTATTGTAATCAGCCATATAAAGCTGCACATTATTAGTCCCATCTTCATCATTATCCATTCTATTACCATACCAATGTCGTGCTTTATTCTTGTTCTGCGAAAATATTACTTTGGTATTATTATCATAAAATGTAATTGGACCTTCATTATAACTAGACTTTACTTTCCAACTAAAATTTTTGGGGTCAGAATAAGAACCATCATCATTTTTAAAAACTTTATAAAGATTAAGGTATTCTATTCCATTATTTTTAAATAATTTCTTAACACCTTTTCCATAACCACGACCAGAAGTAAATACTAGAGTATCATTAAAGCTAACCAAACCAAAATCAGAAAAATCAGAATTAAAAGAAACTTTATAAACTTGGTAGTCACTCGATTTATCTTCAAAAGAACTCACATTAAGAAAAGCACTTATTCTATCTATTTGCTGTTGATCAGTAGAATCCATATTTAAATATAGATCAAACCAAAAAACAGCCTCATCATATTTACGATTAGCAGCTAAAATCTCAATGAAGTAAGCAATTTCTTCTGCAGTATGAGATGATGAATCTATTGCTATAGCCTTTGATGCCCATTCATCAGCCATTGTAAACTTTCGAAGATTATAATTACAAACAATTAATCGTTTTATAATATGCATATTTAGGGTGTCCTTATTATAGGCATCCTCATAAAAATTTATTGCCCTATTGTACGAGAAAGTTTTATAATTAAGGTCTCCAAGGAACTCATTTCGGCTTTGCTTCTGAGAATTAGCAGCCAAATAAACAAAACTCAATAATACTGTTATTATTAATGTTTTATATATTCTAGTATAATTATCCATATTTATAATATTTTTCAAATAATAAATTTAAAAATAACGTGGTGATATATAGCGTTTTTTATTCCAGCCAAATCTGTAATTAACCATAATTTCATGACTGCCAAAAGTTGACAACCTAATGTCAGATACAACATAGTCAAAAGCATAACCAATAATTAACTCATCATTTACAAAAAGTTGAAATAAGGCCGAAGCACTTTCTTTGGCTCTATATGATAATCCAATTCCAAATAAGTGATTATAATAGAGTGTAGCATTAAGGTCAATAGTAGCATAACTACCTTCCACATATCTAACCAAAAAACTAGGTTTAAGCTTAAAATGCTTGTCTAAATCAAAAACATAGCCAGAAGTAAGATAATAATGCCTATCCATTTTTGCTTCTATAAGGTCATCCTTAGAGAAGTGTCTATCCATAAGTGTAGGAATAGAGGCTCCAACATAGAACTTATCAGAATAATAATATAAACCAAAGCCAAAATTCATTAACCATCTATTTTCATCTTGGGCAAATACAACATCCCCAGAATTTTCTGGCCTAAGAGCAGTAAGTTCAGACTTATAGTTTATAAAACTCCCTTGCACACCCATCGACAGTACAGCCTCATTCTCAAAATGTAAGCGATAAGCATAGGTTGGCGAGATTACTGTTGAACCAGTAACTCCTATATGGTCATGATTAATATTAATACCAAGCGCAACCTTATCGCGGCGAAGAGGCGAATGAATACTAAAAACTTGGGTATTTGGAGAACCACTCATTCCAACCCACTGCGACCTAATTATTCCAGTCATACTCATATCATCATGAGTACCAGCATAAGCAGGGTTTATTGACATGCCATTAAACATATATTGTGTAGTTAGAGCTTCCTGTTGAGCATAACTGCTTTCCAGAAACCCTAATACAAACAATAGTGTCAATACACCTTTCATAATTTTTTTATACTTTTTAGTCATAATAATATATTTTTAAGACTTAAAATTAATTTTCTATCCTAACGATGAATTACAAAATACCCTTTCAATAAATCTTGACCATTGCCCATATCTATAATATAATAATATGTACCATCAGAGAGGTCTTTATCATTACCCATTCCTCTATTTCCCCTTCCATCAAAGAAGTAATTTGTGTTATCATATCCGTCCATCTCAAAAACAAGATTTCCCCATCGGTTATATAGTTTAACATTATTACTAGAATAATTTTGTATTCCTTCAATAACCCATGTATCATTAATACCATCGCCATTTGGACTAACTGCATTAGGGATATTCTCCAATCCAGAGCCACATAAAGAGCCACTAAAATTAACTATCTTAACCGAGTCACTTGAAATATTTGCACAATGATCAGAGTATACATAACATTGAATCCAAAGACCATTTATACTACTATTATCTGAGATTTTAAGGTTCGGAGTTTTTGTTCCTGAGAAAACATCTTGATTATATAATGTATCAAAAACAAGCCCATCAATACTCTTCATCCATTGATAATAAATATTCCCACCACCATTATTAATAGCAGTTACCGACATATCAATACCATTACCAGGACATAGGTTACCACTAAATGACTCATTAGTAATATCCATATTCCCTTCTACATTAAATGAAGTAGGGATATCGAGACCTGTAGAAGTACAAGCAGAGGAAGAACTTACAATTATTTCGGTAACTTTAATTTTTTGGATACCTCCAGTAATAATTAAAGTATCAGGGATAATAAATAAGCCACTACCGTCTCCATTACTTAAGGTTATATCAACAACAATATCGTTAACAATGTTTATACCTTCAAGATTATAAACAAACTGATAATTACCATCTACTAGAGCGCTTGCAATATTTATCGCCGCATCAGAACCTAAGCATATACCATCAGCAGAAATTGCAACGGTTAAACTACCAGGGTCAGGAACTACAATAAAACTAGTTGATTTATATAATGCAATATCGCAAGCCATAGGAGTAATATTGGAAATTGAATTCAATATTAGATTATTAGATCCAACATTTGTTAATAATGTTGCAGGAACCTCCATTGTTCCATTTCCTGCCACAACAGTTAATGCTGCATTTAGATTTACAATTGCATTAACGCCAGTAAGCTCATAAACAACATCATAAACACCATCTTGCAAACTACCAGTAATGTCTACTGGCGCAGGATATGTTAAACATATATTTGGTACTACCATATCCATAGTATCGGAATGTGGTGTGTCTTCAATATTATAAACTGTATCTGCATTACTTACTAATGATGAACATGAGGTAGCATTATCAACAATCACCTCTATTATCGAAACCGTATCAACACCTGGATTAAGAAGGTAATTATATGGAATGATAAGGGTTCCAGTACCATCACCATTTGTGAAATTAGATTCCAAAACATAAGTATTAGAGCCATTAGAACCATTAATCTTAATAATAAATTTATATCTATCATCTACTAAATTACTAGAAACAGCAAGCACTTCGTCCATCCCCAAGCAAATATCCACTGGGGAAATAGCAAGATTGGTAACAATCGGTGTTGGTATAACTTCAAAGTTAGAAGTTTTTGTAATATCAACAATACATTGTTGTCCTGAATTACTTCTAGCGCCACTAATTTTTATAGTATTAGTCCCCGGATTAGGAATAAAAGAACTATTAATATCAAAAATAAAGTTTCCATTTCCTTGAGTTAAATTAATTATAACACTGCTTGCAGGCAGTGGATTAGCTCCTGAAACTTCATAATAAATAGTATAAGAATCATCAGGCAGATTACTGGTTCCAAATATAGTAACATCACTACCTTGGCATGCATCAAATGCAAATATAGCGGCACTACCAAAATCTGGTAAAGGCTCTACCATAAAGCTGTCTTTAGCAATTATTGTTATTGCACTAGAGCACTGCTCCCCTTGAACCGAAATAATACTTAATACTGAAACGTATGTTAGTTCCGCAATATTTGTAAATGTTGTATCTATTATTAGCTGAGAATTTCCACTAACAACGATCATACTATCATATACAACATGATTTAAGTTTGAATTCACTAGGTCATAAATAATATAATATGCACCATCATTCAGTGTTGAGGTTAAATCAATAATTGCAGGGTTTCCAATACAAATATCATCTATATTAATATCTACATTATTAACAATTGGAAGTTCTTCAACCTCAAACTCCACAAAACCATTATTAATTGCAAGATCGCAAGCATTAGGAGTTTGGTCAGCAATATGCTTTAAGGTTAAAGATGTAGTTCCAACACTAATTAAGTCAGTTCCATCTATCTCAAAACTTGAAGTACCATCTCCATTAACAAAATCAACAACAACCGCTTTATCATTGATAATATTTGCACCACCTAAATCGTAAACAATTATATATATTCCATCTACAAGGTTCCCTGTAATGGAAACTGTAGTTGGGCTATTAACACAAGTGCTGTCAACAGTAAAGTTAAGATTATTGGTGTCAGGGAGAGGAAGTACATTTAATTGACATTGAATTGTGACTAAACTTTCACAGTTGAGCCCTGTAGCACAAACTACTTTTGTTATTGCAACTGTATTTAAACCAGGTACTGACACATTAATTGAGTCAATACTAAACAAGGTATTGCCATTATGAAGCACTAATTCAAGAGCAATGGTGTCCACAAACAGTGGATTAGACCCAGTCAACTGCATATATGCTAGATAATTGCCATCGGGCAAATTACTAGTAAAAAATACAATAGCACTATCGCCTTCACATATATCAGGAGCAAATATTGCCAAACCGCTAAGATCAGGAGTTTGCTCAATAACAAAGCTTGAAGAAACATTAGAGATATCAATATCGCAGCTATTACCATTAGTAAACGCTACATCTTTAATTACAACATTAGTTAATCCTGTATCAATTAAAATATTTGCAAGAATATTATAAGCACCGCTACCATTTGCTGAGGTGATATCCACAACCACAATATTACTATTGGAGACATTTGCTCCACTTAGATCATAAGTAATGGAGTATTCGCCATCTACTAAATCTCCACTAATATTAACCGTAGCATCATTTCCTGAACAGATATTATTAACATCAATATGTAAGCTATTAGTATCTGGTAATGGCTCTACTCTAAAGTTTACACTATCAGAGAAATTATTTGTAGCACAGTTATTACCATAAGGATATAGGATTTCTGTCAATGTAAACATTGTCATACCAGAGTCAGTAAGCTCAGTACTAGGAATCGTAATAATTCCTGAACCACTCACACATGATAATGACGCACTTAAAGCAGTAGCGTCATTAGCCCCTGAAAGATTATAAGTTACATTATAAACATCATTAGATAACTGCCCATTAACAGTAATAGCTTCATCATTTTCAATACAAATATCAAGCGATGTAAGCGCTAAATTACTTATATTTGGAACTTGCTCTACGTCAAACAAATCACTTGCAAGAAATGAGCTTGATTTACAACCTTGACCATAAGCATAATCTATTTCTGTAATATTAATTACGTTAGATCCTACATTATTAAAATTTGCAGCAGGGAAAGAGATTTGCCCATTAGAAGCAGCAATATGCACTATTACAGAATCATAACTATATGCATTGGCACCAATGACATTATAGAATACTCTATAATCTTGATTAGCTAGCAAGCCAGTATTATAATCAAGCACTACATCTTCACCTTGGCAAATATTATCAATTGAAATTGTAATATTATTAACTATAGGAGTAGCACCTAGAATTAGCTGAGCAGCATCAGAGGTATCAGCACTGCAATAACTACTAAGCTGCACAATAGCTCTATAATAATTACTATCTAAACCTATAACATCTGTTATTCCTAATGAATTATTAGTAGTTCCAACATAAGTTGCACCATTAACAATATTAGTATAATTAATATTATCAGTACTAACCTGCCATTGATAATTAATAGGGCTAGCAGCACCATTGAGGGCTAGCACTTCAAAAACAGCATTTCCTGCAGGAGCACAAACATATGCATCTATAGGTTGTTGAGTAATAGTAAGTGGTCCATCAAAATTTACTATAATATCTGAGGATAATTCAAATCCAGAACAAGGAATTCTTACAAACTCCATTGGTTTCACAAATATTGTATATATATCTGAATTAGATGGAAGTACAGAAAATATAAGATTATTTCCTGTTCCATTTTTCACTTCACCAGCAACATCAACACCATTAAGCAGCAATTGATATTTCATATTTAATTCAGAGCCTACAACAATAATATCCAAAGAGTCACCTGAGCAAATATATGCTGGATCTGGATTTGTAATTAAAGGAACATCCGAAGGTATGGGAGCTATCTGAATTAATGCGGTATCTGTAATAATAAAATCACTACATACACTAGCAAATGCATTAGAACGAGCTTTTACATAATATGATTTTGTATTGGTAACAGAGAATATATCAAAAGTAATATTTCCTCCAGTACCAGACTGTGAAGCACCAATTTGCGTTAATCCATCAAAAAGCGAATAACTAACTCCTACTTCCGTATTTTCTACTTCAATAATAGCATCATTACCCGAACAAACCTTATCGCCATTAACTGCCATTGTTGTATCTGGATAAGCAGAATAATCAATAATAGCCATATCTGTTAGCATTAATGAGTCACAAACGCCAACAGAATGCGGAGCAGACAATTTTGCCCATACTTCAAAAGACGTAGATTGCGTTGGCTCGGGAAGAGTAAATGTAATTGTTGCATTGTTTCCTGTTTGAGTACTGCTATATGTACCACCAACTTCTTTAAGAGTATAATCAACATCAGTAGTAGTATTGCTTACCGTAATATTATAATCACCAGTCCCTGCACAGATTTGAGCATCACTTACACTTCCTGTTATATCTGGAGTTGCATTTATCTCAAAATTATCATATATATTTAAAGTTTGTGATGCACAACCTTGACCATAAGCATAATCAATTTTTGTAATATAAATAGTATCAAGACCTGCATTTGGAAAGCTATCAGCATCAAAGGTTATTTGGCCTGTAGCGTTCGTAATATTAACTATCTGAGAAGGGCCTATCAACGAATTAGCACCACCAGAGTGGTAATAAATTCTATAAGACTCATTCAGCTGGAGGTTAGTGATATAATCAATAACAACATCATCACCTTGGCAAACATCATCTACTGTAATAGACATCCCACTAGTAATTGGTGAGCTTGCAATATTAAGTTCACCAGCATCAGAGATTAACGAATCGCAGAAACTAGAGGATTTAACAATAGCTCGATAATAATTACCATCTAAACCAGCAGTATTAAGTATTGCAAGTGTATTATTTTGAGTTCCATAATATATGCTACCATCAGAGATATTAGTATAATTAATATTATTAGTACTTACTTGCCATTTATAAATAACATTTGTTGTTGAACCCGCATTATTGGCAAACAGTTCAAAAACTGCTGCAGTACCAGAACAGATATTTGCATCTGTAGGCTGCTGACTAATAGCAAGAGGTCCATCAAAAGTTATAATTATATCAGCAGAAAGAACAATACCCGAACAAGGAATCCTTGCCCATGTTGTTGGTTCTACATATATAGTATATGTTTCTGTTGCTATTGGAAAAACCGTAAAAGTAAGATCACCACCTACACCAGCTTTAAGTTCACCAGGCATATCAATGCCATTACGACGAAGTTGATATTGCATACCAACTTCAGAGCCTACTACAATAATATCTACTGGAGCTCCAGCGCATATATTTGCTGGGTTAGGATTTGTTTGTATTGGAAGATCGGCTGGTATTGGAGCCATTTGTACAAATGCTGTATCTACCAATGTAAAGTAATTACAAGCTGTAGCAAATACATTTGAATTAACTCTAACACTATAAGATTCAGTATTAGTTACATTTGGAACTACAAATACAATTGTTCCGCCAGTACCAATTATTGAATCTCCTATTTGAGATAAGCCATAAAACAGCTTATAAGTTAGTCCTGCCTCAGTATTCACAACTTCTACATTTGCATCACTACCTTGGCAAACCTTATCTCCATTTACACTTAGAGTAATATCTGGAGCATTTGCATAATCTACAATTGCCAAATCAGGAAACATTAATGAATCACAAACTCCTTGAGCATGTGGAGGAGCTAGCTTAGCCCAAACCTTATAAGATGTTGATATAGTAGGTTCGGGAAGAGTATAAGTAATGACACCATTATTCCCCTGTTGTGATGTAATAAATGAGCCACCAACTTCTATTAAACTATATATAAAATCTGTAGATGTATTGCTAACATTGATATTAAAGCTTCCGCTACCAGCACATAATTCAATATCACTAACATCACCGGTGGTATCAGCTTTAGCATTTATTTCGAAATCATCACTTGATAAAAATGGTGGCGATTGGCAACCATGACTAAATAGATAATCAACTTTAACTACATTAAGTGTAGTAACTCCTGAATTAGGGAAACTATCAGATTTGAGTGTAATAAAGCCATCAGCAGCAGTAACATTTACTAACATTGTGTCCAAGCTTTTTACATTAGCACCCGTATAATTAAAGATAATATTGTATTGTTCGTTTATTTTTAGTTTTGTATGATAACCAACTATTATATCAGTCCCTTGACATACATCATCAATTGATATAGTTAAACTATCTACAATAGGAGTTGCAGCAACATTAAGTCTAGCAGAGTCAGAGATAATAGAATCACATATACTTACCGATGACCTAATAATTAATCGATAATTATTTCCTCCCAGACCTGTAACATCACTAATTACTAAATGATTAGTAAGAGCTCCAGAATATGGTGGTGCACTTGGTACACTATTATAAACAGCAGCGCCTAAATCGCGCACTTGCCACTGATAAGTTAAGCCATTACCCGCATCGTTTTGAGCAATAGCATTAAAATTAGCTTGAGTTCCTGAACAAACATTAGCATTTGCTGGTTGCTGCGATATACTAAGTGGTCCATCAAAATTAACAGTAACTGTTGAACTCAATAAAACACCTGAGCAAGGAATACTTGCACTAGATACAGGCTCTACAAATACAGAATACACATCCGCAGCCGTAGGGAATACTGTAAATGGAAGATCATTTCCAGTACCAATTTTAGAATCTATTGCTGTTGTATTTCCATTAATTCTTAGCTGATATTCCATTCCTATTTGCGAGCCCTTAACTATGATATCAAGAGGAGCACCCGAACAAATATTTGTTGGGTCTGGATTAGCTTCAATAGGGACATCTAAAGGTGGTTGTTCGACTATAACTAAAGCGGTATCAACTAAGTCAACTAATCCACAAGGAGTAGAAAACATTGTAGATTTAGCTTTTATACTATACGACTGTGTGGTTGTAACCGAAGAAATTGGAAAATGAATATTTCCACCAGTTCCATCAATACTTGATCCCACTACCTGAATACCTAAGAATAAGGAATAATTAACACCTATCTCTGAATTTTCTACTTCTACAATAGCTGATGAGCCTGTGCAAACCTTATCACCATTTACAACTAAATTCGTATCTGGGTATTCTGCATAGTCAACAATTGCAAGATCAGGAAACATTATTGAATCACAAACTCCATAGTAATTAGTTAAGGTTGTACTAGCCCATACCTGATACGAAGTAGAGGTAGTAGGTTCTGGAAGAACGTATGTAAGTATACCATTATTTCCTTGTTTAGTTTCTATAAATATACCATTAACATCATACAAGCTATATTTATAATCTATAGAAGTATTACCAACAGTAATATTAATACCACCCGTTCCTGCACATATCTCCGCATCACTAACATTACCAGTAGTATCAGGAGGTTGGATTACAGTAATTATTGATGAGTCGAATAATTGAACGCGAGCACACATTTCATTTTGCATTGTAGAAACTGCCTCAACGGTAGCAAATGTACTATTTGATACTGTATTCAATAATGAGAAATTTAGATTACTTCCATCACCTATTTGATAAAACAGAGTTGATCCTGCAGCATCCTCAAGATAGTACTTTACTTTCAGTTCAGAATTAAACACCGTAATATTGAAATATGAACCTGGGCAAACAGTAGGGTCACTAACTACCAAATTATCAGCAGGAATAGGAATAATCGTAATTTTTGCTTTATGGCTAAGTTCAACTCCTGCACAAATAAATCCTGCACCATTAGGTAGTGTATCTTCAGCCCAAACATTATACAATGTCGTTTGAATAGGTGTAATTACAGTAAGGTTAATATCATTACCATCTCCAATAATAGGAACACCAATTGGTGTGTCATCAATATCTCTACGCAACTGATACTTAATTCCTGGCTGTGAGTTAGAAAGAACAATTAATGTAGTAGCTGTGGGAGCTTCTGCACATACAAATGGATCTGACAGTATTTTATCATCAATAGGAGCAAGAATTATTTCTATTTCAAATGAATTGCTATATTCATTACAGCTTACTGCCGTAATTACATTTCTTCTAAAATATGTTGTAATATTTAATCCGCCAGGGCTATAAGATTCTGCTGTAGCACCAGCAATGTCAGAGAATGATATATTATCTATACTCTTCTGCCACTGGTAGGTAAAACCACCAGCACCACCCGTTGGAGGTGTTGGTAGTATTGTTCCTGCACTTTGCTGAACACAAAGTAAGGTATCAATAGGGTAAATAACATTACCCTTAATTTCTGGAATAATATTTACCGCAGCAATATCGGAGGTGTCTCTTGGACATACTCCAGATTTAACAATTACTCTATAAAAAGTACTATCCGTTAAATTAGCAAAACTAAGAGCATCGCTAGTATTAGCAATATCAGATAATGTAGAAAAATCAGAAATAGTATCCGATTGCCATTTCAGAACAGTTCCTACTCTATTATGTAAGTTTACACTTCCTGAATTACCATCGTAACATAATGTTTGATCCACCGGATTTAACACACCACCATCTGAGGTTGGGTAGGTTGTTACGGAAAAAGATGGACCATAAATTCTACAATTATTAGACGTAACCTTTCGTTTATAGAAAATAGTTTCAACACCTGTTGGTATTGTGGAATGAGTTATATAATCTTCACTTGAATGTGGGCTCGGAGCAGTATGCCAATTATGGTTATTATAACTCTTTCTCCACGAATAATTATACGTTCCATCACCACCAGTAGGTGTTGCTGCATCAAGGATTGAGATTTCTCCTTGACATAAAGTATCGTCAGTTGCAACACTAGAATCATGAATTCCTGGAAGAATTGTCAACATTTTAGTTATAGTATCAAAACATCCCAAACTAGTAGTTACTTTATGGGTAATATATACATCTCCTTGGTGCAGATACTTATGAGTTGGATTCTTACTAGTAGATGTAGAACCACCAACATCGCCAAACTCATAATGCCAGCTATTAACACTATGGTCAGGATCATTATCCACACTAGAGTCATAGAATTTTACCCGCATATTAACACAAGACTGTCCAGCAATAGCATCTGTTGTATAATTTGCCGTTGGTCGAGAACCAATAACTATTGCTGACAAATTAGGAAAATATGCTACTTCGCCACAAGCTCCCACAAGAGCAGGGTCATCTTCAAGAGTCATTTTCACAGTAAAAGTTCCTTGTGTACTATACGTATGAGTTATATCAAAAGATGCGGGAGGATTAGATGCATCTGCCAAAGTTGTATCAAAAGCTACAGTAGCATCACCAAAGTCAAATCTTACCTTTTTAACATCATGCAAGCCATAAACTGTAAACACCGCTACAGGATCCGAAGGGCTTTGCAAACAAGGCTGATCCAAAGTCATAGATATAGAATCATAATATGGACCATCAACTTTTACAGCTGTTATTATATTTGAAGTATCAATACAACCACCCAAACTTGTTGTTATTAACTGAACATCAAACTCTCCTGGATAGAAAAATATATTCGTAGGATTTTCTTTAGTGGAGGTAGAAGCAAGAGCGTCGCCAAATTCCCATTTCCAAGCTTTTGTATTAGTTGATGTATTTGTAAAAGTAACAGCAGCTGGGGAGCAACCCGGATTAGGGTCATTAGTATAAGATGCATTTGCTACATAAATATTATAATCATGATCTACTGTATCAACACAATTATAGTTATCAGTTACAATTAAGTCAATATTCTTTATGCCACCAGCTGAGTATTGAATTGCTGGGGGATTTTCACCACTAAAAGTTGCAGGCGATGCATCTGAACCAAAATCCCACTGCCAAGTATGAATATTAGCAAAAGATTCGTCAGAAGAATTATCTGCAAAGGTAATATCATCAGTTATACAATTCTGAGGAGCTGTAATGTCAAAAGCTGCTATGGGCTTAGGAACAATAATTAGCCTTTTAATTATTTTTTTATCGTAGCAACCATCATCATCCGTTACCAATAATGAAACTGTCTTTTTTCCAACAGACTGATAAGCAACTACTATTGGGTCTTCATTATTTCTAGAGGCTGTAGGAGGATTACCACCCACGCCAAAATTCCATTTATAACTTACATTTGTATTTAAGTTTGGATATGTATCTGAAGTACTCGTAAAAGTAACATTATCACCATTATTCAAACATTGAGCTACCGAATCAGCATTTGTTGTTATCCAATCATAATCAGCAACAGGGCCTCTAGCATCAATATATTGTTGCTTAATCAATGTTTTCACACAACCATGTACATCAGTCATTACTAATTTAACATCCTTAAGCCCTGATACTTTATATTTTACAGGATCAGGGATTTCTTTTGTAGAAGTAGAAGGCCTAGCATTTGCTCCAAAACTCCACAAATAACTAACACTACCTGCTGAAGAAGAAGATTGGTTATTGAAAATAACATTATCATTATTTTTACAAACAATAGTATCAGAAGCATTAAAAGCAATAACATTGTAATTTACATGGAACGTTTTCACGTAAGAATCCTCACAAATAGTACCATTTTTAGTTACAAAAAGATGTACATCATAATTTCCTATTGAACTAAAGGAATGAGTTGTTGTAGGATCATTACCCGTTGCCCAATCACTTGCAGTAGGACCTGGGTAATAATTACCATCACCAAAATCCCATCTATATTGATCTACACCCTCACTTAGTCTATTTCCATCAAAGGCAT
This sequence comes from Bacteroidales bacterium, assembly GCA_029932765.1. Classification (GTDB taxonomy): domain Bacteria; phylum Bacteroidota; class Bacteroidia; order Bacteroidales; family UBA1556; genus UBA6267. The sequence goes on from JAOZPM010000068.1 coordinate 14,585, forward strand.
TAAAGGTAAACGTGCCTGCACCACCCTGACAATCAACATCGCTAATAGCTTCAAAACGAGCCACTGGCTGGTTAATTCTTATAATAGCAGTATCACTTGTTGTAGAAGCACATCCGTTTTCATAAACCGTAAGTTCAACAATATATGGAACACCATCATCTTCTGTATCATCCTTATATACTTGCGATACAGCATTCTCACTTGTATCACTTCTAATAATAGTACCTTCGCCAAAGCTCCAATAAACAGAGTCTATAGGATCCTGTGAAAGATAATAAGGAGTGGAGGTACTAACAAAATCAATTGGAGTATTTATGCATCTATTTGCTTGAGTATAAACAAAAGAAGCATTTGGTGGGTAACCACGCTGCACCTCCTCTATCTTATTAATAGTATCAAGACAGCCCGCTTCAGTTTCTATAACCAATCCTACATTAAACTTACCTTCAACCGAGTATTTATATGAAGCAATAGGAGTTGTTGTTGTAATATCTTTAACACTATCGCCATTAAAATCCCAATGATATTTAATAATACTATTATGACTCGAAGGAAGGGTATTTATAGACGCACTAGCATCAAAATTTGCAGTTTCGCCACCACAAGCTAATTTTCCACTAACAGTGGTAAATTCGGCAACAGGGTATTTAATCTTTATTGTACTATCAACATGCTCAGCCAAACAGCCAATACTATTAGTTGCTCTAAGGTATATTCTATAATCTCCCTCGGCAGTATAATAATGTGACATAACTTTAGACGTACTTGAAGCAGTAATATTTGGTGTTACACCATCGTAATTAAAATCCCATTCGTAATTAACAAATCCTGTATCAGCATTCAATGCTACAGTATAATTCTTACAACTTTCGTTATTAGCAGTCACAAAGTCTAAATTATCAACGTTACTTACCTCAACTAAATCACTAATAGTATGTACGTCTACACAATTATTACTAAACTCTACAGTAAGGGATACAGTGAAAGGAGTTCCTGTATTTGTAGTATATTGATGAGATGGGTTTTCGTCGGTACTAGTAATACCATCACCAAAATCCCATAAGAAAGAGTTTGGTGTTCCCGTAAATCCATCAATAGAAGTATTAGTAAAGCTTATACTATGACCTGGACAAATAGATTGTACACTAGTAGGTGTAAAACCAACAGTATTAGCGTTAAATGAAATAGTTTTTATAGTTTCATCAGAGCAGCCACCTGAGGTAGTAACCTTCAATTTAACATCGTATTCACCAGCATTAGTAAAAGTAATAGTTGGATTTTGAAGAGTATCAGTAAAAGCAACCGCCCCAGTGGCTTTATCGGTGATTATCCAATCCCAGCTTATAATACTTAAATCATCGTCGGTAGAAAGATCTGTAAAAACAACATCAATAGGCATTGCACAATTTGAAGGATAAGAAGAACTAAACTTAGCAACAGGAGTAGATGGTAACTTTACTCCAGCAACAATAAAAGAGTCTGCCTTACAATTATTATCATCTGTAACCTCTAATACAATATTATAATTACCTGACGCAGTATAGTCGTAATCAACATCTCCAGTAGTAGTATATAAATGATCTCCAGTACCATCTCCAAAATTCCACTTCCATCTATTTA
>JAOZPM010000181.1:0-4446 GCA_029932765.1 Bacteroidales bacterium
TTTACTATTAGTTGCTTTAATAATTACTATTAATACTAATGCACAAACCCATATACATGACTCCTATTTTAGTGCAAATTTACCAACATATTATTGGGATATGGGAGGAAGCCCATATCTTATCGAAGAAAAAATTATAATTCCTTTTGGTTCCAATCTTATTATTGAGCCTGGTGTAGAGGTGCTATTTCAAGGGCATCACCAAATTGATGTGAAAGGCTCAATAAATGCTATTGGAACTCAAGATGAAAGAATAACTTTTACTTCAGATAGAGGAAATCCTTGGAATGGAATTCGATTTGATTTTTCAGAAAACGCTACTCCAGATCCTTCAAAATTTCATTTTTGTGATATATCTAATGCAAGAAAATATGGAACAAACTGCAGCTCACCTGACCCTGAGAGTTCGGGAGGAGCAATTTATGTTAAAACATTTTCTGATTTGGAAATTTATGAATGCAATATATTCAATAATTCAGTACTAGCACAGGGAGCTGCTATAGGATTGTATTTATATAGCAGCCCTAAAATTTGGAAATCTAATATCCACAATAATATTGCTCAAAAACGAGGAGGAGGTCTTTGCATGATGATAGGTTGTGACCCTGTAATAACAGGCAATACATTTGAAAATAATAAAAGTATTTTAAGGGGAGGTGGGGCAATTGCTATAGGTAATATTGGAAATTATGCTCCATGCTATCCAACAATAAGTAATAACTACATTGTTAATAATCATGCTTTTGAAAAAGGAGGTGGAGTTTTTATCTGTAATTCTAATCCTGTAGAGTTTAAAAACAATACTTTTGAAGATAATGTAGCTGAAGAAAATGGTGGAGGTGTTTTTGTTAGATTAAATTCTGCAGTATCTCTGGAGAATAACAATTTTATTAATAACCAAGCAGGCATAAATGGTGGTGGTATATGTATTGGACCTTCGGGACCAACAGTAGTATTTAATGACTGCCAATTTAGTGGTAATAGTGCAATCAATGGTGGTGGATTGTATCAAGATAACTCTTTATTTTCAATGATTATGAATAGTGCTTTTACTAATAACACAGCATCAAGCGATGGTGGAGGTATCTACGTATTAAATTCAACTTCAATGATAGAAACTTGCACATTTGAGGAAAATATGGCTACTGCCAATGGCGGTGGGATATTTATGAATGATCCAATCCAAAATAATATTAAATTAAATAATTTTAAGTCAAACACTGCTTATCAAGGGAGCGCATTGTATTATTTTAGGTATCATACTAATACAAGTAATTATTTGGATGAGACTTATGTGCTAAACAACTTATTTGTAAAAAACCATGCCACAGATAAAGCTGTAGTATATATGCAGGGCAATAACAATTATACTATTTTCAATCATAATACAGTAAGTGATAATTCAGCTGTTAGCTGGATTTCTGGAGTTTGTGTTGAAGATGACAACTACTTTCCACTGGTAGATGCAACTCATAAATATTTTCATAATAATATAATTTACGAGTCTATTGATATTCTGATTATATCAGGCACATATCAAAATCAACCTCCATCAACTTATTCAACATTAGCTAGTTTTAATTATTTGTATTATATCTATAATCCTAACCCAAACCCTGGTTTTGTTTCCTTAATAGATTACCATTTAACATCAGCATCGCCTTGTATAAATGCAGGTTTTAATTCAGCACCTATGGTGAATATTGATTTAGATGGTTATCAAAGAATAGCGAATGGAACAACTGATTATGGTTGTTACGAATTTGGCTCTACGCCTCCAGCAAGAAGAAGCAATCCTAATTCTTTAATTTTGAATGGGGATATTACTATATACCCTAATCCTGCTACCGACTTTTTAATTATAAATTCTTCCTCCGAGCAAAATATGGATATTTCTATTTATTCCACCTCAGGGCAAAGAGTTTATTTATCAGAAAATAGCTTAATCCATGGTGAAAAAACTATTTCTCTTTCAGACTTTAAACCAGGAGTATATTTTATTAAATTGCAGACTCAAAATAATACAATAAATAAAAGAATGATTGTTCAATAAAAAAATCTATATTATGAAAAACATAATTTTAATAATTACATTCTTTATTGCAGTTTATACTCTACAAGCCCAAAATCTAAATTTTGAATGGGTGAAAAGCAACCAGAAAACAGGATCGTTCGGAATGACATCGGCAAAGTCTACTACACAGGATAACTTAGGAAATGTATATATACTTGGTAGTTTTACCGGTACTGTGGATTTTCATCCCAGCCCATACTATACTACCATATTAACTAGTTATTTTGATGGCTATTCTTCTTATATTCAAAAGCTTGATTCAAATGGTAATCTAATTTGGGTCCACACTGTGGATTTTGAGGATGGAACCCTTAGTAAAATTAAAGTTGATAAAAATGGTAGTTTATATATTATAGGAAACTTTAAAGATTCCGTTGATATTAACCCGGACACTTCTATATTTATGCTTTTTTCAAATGGAAATTTAGATGCTTTTATTTTAAAACTGTCTGCTAATGGTAATTTTATTTGGGCTAAGTCTTTTGGAGGCGCTGAAGATGATGTTATAAGTGATATATCTACTGATTCACAGGGTAATATATATTCACATGGCTATTATAAGGATACTGTTGATTTTGACCCTGGGCCAGGTATATGTATTTATGGAGCGGGTTATACTGTTTTTGATGATCCTGTACATAATGCATTTATACAAAAGTTGGATAAAGATGGAAATTTTATTTGGGCCAAAGCTTTTCTTAGTAGTGAACCAAGTCTGGGATCCCGTGGTATTTCCATTGATTTAGATTCTGACGATAATATTTGTTGTACTGGAGCTTTTGATGGACCAAGTGTGGATTTTGACCCAGGTATGGGAACATATAATTCGCCAGCCAATAATAGCAGTATGTATTTGGTAAAGCTTGATAGTATGGGAAGTTTTATATGGGCAAGGTTTTCTGCCAAAGTTGGTATAAGTGGATATGCTCGTCCCCATGCAATGAAAGTAGATAGGTTTAATAATGTCTTTATTACAGGATATTCAGCTTTAAGTATTGATTTTGATCCAGAACCTGATACTTTACTGCTTTCCGCAAACACGTTTATTCAAAAGTATAATGAAAATGGAGATTTTCTTTGGGCTAAATCTTATGGTTATGGTGATTATCCTCTGTCAATTGCCACCGATACATTTGGTAATGTTTATTCTGCTGGGTTTTTTAAAGACTCAACCGATTTAGACCCGGGGTCAGATACGCTTATGTTTTATACGTATTCGCCTCCTTCACCTTATAGTTCTACCGCTTATGGAGCGTATTTACAAAAATTAAATTCAAATGGAGACCTTTTATGGGCAGGTGTATTGCAAGGCAACCTTGGAGATTCTAAGGGATTTGACATAACTGTGGATAATACAGGAAATATATTTGCAGCAGGTGATTATTCTGGAACTATAGACTTTGACCCAAGCATTGGTGTTTACAATCAAACATCCATCAATAACTTTTCAGCTTCCTATGTTTTAAAACTAAGCCAATGCAAAACCCTCACCAACGATTATGTAACCGCCTGCGATAGCCTCATATGGATGGATGGAGTAACATATTATGAATCGGGTCAGGCGGCATATTTTACTTTGCCAAGTTCCACGGGCTGCGATTCGGTAATTTGCCTTTCTCTTAATATCCCTAATATAGATACCACCATAAGCATTGGTGATTATGGCGGTAGTTTTACTGCCAACCAAGGCAATGCAAGCTACCAATGGCTCGATTGCAATAATGCATTAGCACCACTTTTGGGAGATACTCTGCAAACTTATACTCCAACACTCAATGGCGATTATGCTGTGGAGCTTAATGTTGGAGGTTGTATTGATACCTCGGCCTGCGTACATATTAGCAATGTGAGCATTGAAGAGGTTGCAGGAAATAGCATTAAGCTCTTCCCCAATCCAAACTCAGGAGAATTTATGCTCGACATTGGAAATATTGAAGCCACAGAGGTAAAAATACTAAATACCATGGGGCAAGTAATATTCGTAGCACAAAATCCCAAAGATCAGTATTTTAATATTAATCTTAAATCAGGAATTTATTTTATGGAAATTCGCAGCAATAATGGTGCTAAGGCTATTAAGTTTGTGGTGAATTAATTGGTGTCGATTCTATGTAATTTATTTACTGAAGTTTCGCACCTAATAAACACAACCCTTTAGGCAGTATTTATTAGTAAGAACAACCATAAATTACAATGTAAATATTTTAATATCAGTACGTTATCGTGATAGATGTATCATAATGCCATTTATATTAAATTTAAGATATTGCAAAATATTTGGGTTAAATACATTTTTTTTAGCCACATAAAAAGCTCATTAATGAATATACCCCATATTTTTGCTAAAACTAGCGTGTCAAGCCTTGGCCTTG
>JAOZPM010000069.1:0-16088 GCA_029932765.1 Bacteroidales bacterium
AAATAAAATTGATATTTTTTTTATAAGAATCGTTAGGTATTTGACTTGGGACAATTCATAATATATTACATATTAAACTTATAATGCAGTGTTTAAGGTGATTGTTTTGTCATAATTTTTGTAAATACTTAAATATAATTTTGCTTTAGACAAACAAAACAACTCATCTTTATTCATATAGCTCCGTCCTTACTTCGGTACAATTTTTCTAAGGAAAAACCACTCAGTAGGACAGAGCTAATGAAATATGAATGCCTTTTGCACTAAAGCAAAAGCTTCGCTAGCTATTTCTTTGAATTATATAGTTTTCTAAAAAGAAATTAAAAAAGTAAACTATCGATTTTAACGTTTTTTAATAGAAAACAAGCCGAAATCAATCAATTATAAAAATAACTTTTTATCTAAAACCAGCTAAAACCCTATCATTTACTATGTTTTTTATAATAAATATTCATTCTAAACAAAAATCTATATAATGCCTTAACTGGCTACAAATCATTCAATTAAGTACTTTACAGAAAGGGTCAAATAAATACTAGAATGAATTTATTCACACTATAAACGGAATAATTGTTTTTTTTAATAACATTCTGCTTAAATTTGTTATCCTGTTAGTAATCAAGATTCCTATATCAATTATTAACAATAAAGCTATTATAAACTATTATTAATTTAAAACTTAGAATTATGAAAACATTTTCATTATTTGCAATTGCTCTCTTTATGTTTCAATTTACTTTTGGACAAGCTGTAAGAGACAGAAATGTAATTCCGGTAGCGGTTAATCTTAACCAGGTTTTACGAATGACTATTAACAATGGTGGTAATATTGAATTCAACTTCAATACTATTGACCAGTATAAAACTGGTATTTCTGGTGACCAAGCAACATCATCTTCTGCAGGAACAGCAACATCAAATCCTATGTACGTTACTGACTTTGTTATTGCTTCATCAACACGATGGAAATTAACTTATGGTGCAGAGCAAGGTACTTTTATTGGTACTGACAACCCAAGTAATACATTAGCATTAGACAATGTTGGTTTTTCTATTACTGAGAGTGGTACTCACGAGTTTGAAGCTTCTGCTGCTGCTAAAGGAAGCAACGCTACTTCAGAACTTTATAGTGCTGCTACTGATAACGGTAATGACATTTCTGCATTAGAGGCTTATCCTGTTGATATTATTGAAGATAATGACTCAGGTACTCAGGCTAATGCTGGTGATGAAAGTGATAACGCTTTTCAATTTATCTGGCGTTGTGGTACTATTGAAGGTACAACTACTCCTATGAATGCTCAAAATTTAATTGATCAGAACCCATCTCCTACTTCAGACAGATATGTTGTTAATGTATTGTTTGATTTATCAATTGATAATTAGAATTCATTAATACATTCGCAAAGACTTTATGAGTATAAATTATACTCATAAAGTCTTTTTACAAATTTAAATAATTAAAAGAATGAAGAATAATTATCAAAAGATATTTAAGCTTATCATTTTGTTCTTATTCTTTCTTGTAAATAATTCTTATTCACAAGAATATAATTATGCTCGCCTAACTGTTATATACGGAGCGGACATACCTTTCAACTTCAGATCTATTAATAATTACAAAAACGGTATAACCATTACAAATGGTACTGTATTAGGAATTACCCTAGCTGACAGTAATCAGGCAGGAGTATCCTTGGAAGGATTTGATTTAAGATTTAGATCTTTTAACTCACAAGCTAGTATTGAGGGGAGCGTTTACGACATTCCTCTATCTACAATAGAATTGGAAGCTAGCAATAATATAGGCCTTGGAGCAGCTACTTATACTGGACTGAAAGAATTAAGTACCAGTTGGACGAATCTAGTAGAATATACCCAAAACCCTATTAATCCACCAGCTTTTTCAGATTTAATATGGTCTAATCATCAAGTAAATATTTCATATAGTTGTGGGGTTACAAATACTTTATTAGGTGAGGAATCAGATTATTATTCTGTTGAAATTGAAATTGAATTAATACCTACAGGTCCTGGGTTTTAACAAATACTTAAAAAAAGAACACTATTGCCAAAATTAATTAGGCAATAGACATAAAACTACTAAATAGCTAAATGAGTATTATTAAATATACATATAAAATAATATTTATAATTTTTATAATTATAAGTCAGCCAGCTATTTCCCAAACCGTAATACAAAAGGATACCACTTCTACTCAAGAAAAAAAATCTGAAGACATAATTCCAAACGATAGTATTATTCCTAATGAGAGTATCATTTCTAATGATAGTATTATTCCCAATGAAAATATTGTTTCTAATGATAGTATTGTTTCTAATGATAGTATTATCTTCAATGATAGTATAAACATTATTCCTTCAGACACAAATATATTAGCTGATTCTATAATTCCAGTGGACACTCTAATATTAATAGACTCTCTACCACCCATAAGAATTTCTGACGACTCCATTACATCTACAGACACAATACCTCCTATTAAAATTATTTCAGATGAAGAGATTAGGGCTTATGAGGACAGCATATTAGAATCAAAAAAAGACTTTAGTGTAATATTTATAAGAAGAAATGTTACTCAATCAACAGATTCATTATACTTTAATGTAATAAAGTTAACAAATAGAACCCCCAATAATCTAAGTGGCAAATTCAATATTACACTACCCAGTAGGTTTACTTTAATATCACTAGTAGATAGTATTATAGAAGTGCCCGCAGGGCAAAGCAAGTATATTCCTATCAGAGTTTCTGTTTCTACAGAGGTAGAAGGAGGAAAAAACTATATTCTAATTGCTGATTTTGAATATAATGACACCTTAGTATCAAAGAGTAGTTATATAAAAATACCTAGTTCTAGAAATTGGACTATGCGATTACCTAGCGCCAATTATTTTGTAAATAATTATAACCCTATTTCCAATATTAAGATAAACTTAAGTAATAAAGGAAATACTACAGAATTAATTAAACTAAAATTCCAAATTGGCAAAATGATATCTGTGGAAAGTTTTTTTGAAGGGCAAGATGTACTATATGTTGAGTTATCGCCATTAGAAGATACCGTTATTATATTACCCATACGATATATAGAGGGGCCTGAAAATAGTGATGAAGTTAATTATAGAAATCTTTGGAAAGAGTCCTCTCTATCCATTACTGCATCTAATAAAGCTTATAAGCGCTCAGACTATATAAGTTTTACAACAATCGAGAGTCACCATACAAATATTAAAGCCCAACAAGCAACTCCGCTAAATGTCGAATTACAAGTAAATAACTTACTCTCGGGGTCTCCAGCAAGATATAATGCTCTATTATATGGAAATATACTTTTCAAGAAAATGCGTGCTATTAATTATCAATTTATTGCTAGAAACCTATTATTCGTTCCATTAAATAAACAAGATCTTTCTATTGAAAACAATGCATACTATAGAGTACAATATACAGATAAAACTAAGAGTTTAGAAGTGGGTAGCCAAATAAGTGGTGGTATTTTACAAGGGGTTACTGGTAGAGGAATTAAAGGTCGTTGGCGACCAAATAATAAAAACACTCTTGAAGTAATTGCTGCTCAAGGGCGTTATAATCAATATTATGCAGTAGCAGGACAATATACTCGCAGATTATTCAGGAGTTTTTCGGCAATAATTGGAGGTGGATATGAAGACAGATACACATCTAATTCTACTTCAGCAAAATTAGGTACTAATTTTTCACTTTTCAAACATCATAGCTTTAAAGCAGAAGGTATTATTAGTGAAACCAAGAACTCTCAAAATTCGCCTAGCACTTTACCAAAAGACACTTCTCTAATTGGCTACTCATATTACTTATCGTATAGGCTACATTATAAGAAATTTAGATTTAATATTTCAAACACAAATACTCTGAATAATTATAATCGCAATGCAGGGCATAATAGGTGGTATTCGTATGCAAGTTGGCGTATTAATTCGAAACTAAATATTACATCCCACTTTGATAAAAGCAAAATAGTAAATAAGTATTATGGGTCAATACTGGATACAGATAGAAGCTTCAACAATAATGATGTTGGTAGAATAACTCTTTCGTATTATACTAGTAATGGAATCACATATATGTTGGGACCTCTTTATAATGGAATTACACAACATACATACTCTAATACAACAGGAATAACTGGTGATTACAAAAATTTAAATCTATCATTATATTTTGCCACAAGGTTTAGCCTAAAAAAGGCACGATCAATAACACCAAGCATTACATGGGGAATGGCAAATGCCTCCTATGAAACTACGGATCCTAATTTGCAGCCTACAGTTAGTAAGAATAATATTAAAAACCTAAGAATTGGGATTAGTTATTTTAGCAAAACTTTCCGTTTCTATAGTTCATATAATAAAGGCGTAGGAGCAGTATCGCAACAGCAGCTAATGTTTAATGGTAATTGGGAAAACACAGAGTCCATAATGATTAGACCGCAGTATGAAAAATACTTTTATAAAAATACCATTAAAGTATCGTCATATTTAAGTTATATCTATAGTATGCCTTCAGGCAGAGAGAGCGCAAATATAAACCTCTCCTTGGACTTCTTTTTAAACCATGGGTGGAATTTTTATATTTCTAACAACCTTTATAATACTTCACATAATGATAAGGAGTTTGGCAGAATTACAAATAGAGTCTTTAATATTTTCTTAGGTATAAGAAAATCTTTTGACTTACCACAGCCACGGATGAAATATTACGATTATGATTTTCTTTTTTACCATGATATAAATGGAAACAATATTCATGAGGAAAATGAGAAAACAATTCCTAATATGCTAATGAAGATTCAGAGAGATAGAAACATCATACAGGAAACAAGTAATTTTACTGAAATGGAATTAGTTTCTGACCTAGATGGTGCCATTAGCTATCAAAATTTACCTGAAGGTGAATATCTTACTACTATAAAATCTCTTGATGAATCGCCAAAATTACATTTGCTTAATGGTAAAAATCAAAAATTTGTAGCCTCTGAAGATTCTATTGTATATATACCTTTGGTAGAAAGCTTTAGGATAGATGGTAGGCTAATTCTAGAACGTGATAAAAATTCTGGTGAAGGCAAAATCGACATTTCAAGTATAAAAGTTACCGCAACTTCCGAAACAGGAGATAATTATTTTTCATTTACCGACATCTATGGTGGCTTTAGCATAAGTATTCCAAAATCAGGAAATTATATGATACAAATAGCTAATGTATTGGGCGAAAACTTTACTCTTAAGCGAAGCAATTATATGGTTGATTTAACATATGTAAAACAGGTAACTATTGATTTTACTTTTGTGGAAAAAGAAAGAGGAGTAAACTTCGAAAATCAAGAATATGAGTTTAAAACAATCACCAATCCTGATAAGTAATAATTTATATTTAGCAATTAAGAATCCAGTTTTCGATCATTTTCAACCCACTATCCGTAAGAATTGATTCGGGATGAAACTGCACACTTCTCACATTATATTTTTTATGTCGTAGGGCTTGAATTTGATTATTAACATCAGTTGCTATTACCTCTAATTCACTATTGGCTACACTCTCCGGATTAACTACCCACGAATGATAACGTGCTGTTAAAAAATCTGTTGGAACATCCTTAAAAATAATATCTTTTATTTTAGTTTGAAAGGTTTGTATAGAAACACCATGTAGTGGCTCATCAAGATTATCAAGCTTACAATCAAAAAACTCTGCTATTGCTTGTTGTCCCAAACATACTCCAAGTATCTTTTTGGTTTTATAATACTTTTCAATAACTTTTGGGGTAATTCCAGAATTGGCAGGAAGCCCTGGCCCTGGAGAAATAATTATTGCATCATAATTATCAACTTCAGCAATTGATATCTCATCATTTCTTTTTACAACCACATTATCACAAAACTTACTAGCGTATTGTTCAAGGTTATAAGTAAACGAATCGTAATTATCTATGATTAATAATTGCATTCTATATTGGTGCTAATTAGTGTAATTTATTAATATATTTATTCTTCTAGTTACACTCCCAAACAGTTCTCTCATCACCACTAATAACTGGGAGAGAGTTTTCTTTTGAATCGAGATCGCTACCACAAAATTCGATAGCTGGCTGGCGATCGAGTTCGGCTCCTGTACTTATTTGATATGTTACTACCTCGCATGATTTGCAATCGCTCATTGGCTCGCAAGAAGTTAATGCTACTCCCACAAATCCTATACTCAAGCCTAGCACTATAAATCTTAATTTCTTCATATCTATTTCTTTTTTTAGCTAATAATGCAAAGAACAAATCTAAACATTTTTTTACACATTACTGATTTAATTTATTTAAACAATTATTATTCCAAAAGCTATAATATCAAATTAATATTCTCTCGTTACAAGAATTCTGAATACAGCCTCTTTCTAAAACACAAGTTTTAATAATAATGCGTGTCAATATACCTAATGATAAATAAAAACATTAAATATATATACCCTGCTTTTTTACTTAAATTTGTAGAATGCTAAAAACTAATTTACAGCAAATATTAAGAAGTTTATTGAGTAGCTATTCTCAGATTTTTTTCTCGGACAGCAAACTACTCGGTGCTGTATTATTATTAGTTTCATTTTTCAGTTTAAATGCTGGTATTAGTGGAATAATAGCAATATCGGCAAGCCATATTTCAGCTTTATTATTAGGTCTTAACAAATCAAAAATCATTAATGGATTATATGGTTTTAATAGTTTATTAGTAGGCTTGGGTTTAGGAATTTATTATCAATTTAGCTTCGAATTTGCTTTATTAGTTATTTTTTCGTCGGTACTAACACTTTTTATTACAGTAGTAATAGAGGCCATTCTAGCAAAATATACATTACCTTTTTTAAGTATTCCATTTCTTTTGGGAATATGGATTGTTAGCCTTGCCGCTCGCCACTATACTTCTTTAGAAATTAGTGAGCTTGGCGTATACTCATATAATGACTTGGTATTATTGGGAGGCACCGAATTGCTAAACACACATCTTAGCATCAAAGGAATAGCTTTGCCGCTATCTTTACAGATGTATTTTGTTTCTTTGGGAGCCATATTTTTCCAGTATAATATTTACGCAGGAATAATAATTGCAATTGCAATATTGATAAACTCCCGTATATCATTTGTACTAAGCCTATTAGGATTCTATGCTGCATATGGATATTATCAAATTATAGGAGCAAATTTGGGGGATTTAAACTACGGCTATATAGGATTTAATTTCATATTAACAGCCATTGCCATTGGGGGATTTTTTATTATTCCATCGTGGTATTCGTTCCTAATTACTGTTTTACTAATACCAATACTATCAATTTTAGTAAGTGGCACCAGTGAGATTTTAGAGATTTATCAACTATCTACATACTCTCTTCCTTTTAATATAGTAGTACTAAGCTTTTTGCTAGTACTAAAATACCGAGTAAGGAATCTCCGAAAACCAGAGATAGTAAGTATTCAGCAATTCTCTCCAGAGAAAAACCTTTATTCAAATATAAACTTTTATAAGCGATTTGGAAATAGTTCGCCAATATCAATAGGGTTGCCATTTTTTGGGCAATGGACTATTAACCAAGGCCATAATGGAGATATTACTCATAAAGGAGAATGGCAATATGCGTGGGATTTTATAATAAATGATTCTGGGAAAGCATATAAAAACGAAGGTAACGAAATAGAAGACTATTACTGTTATAATAAGCCGATTATAGCTCCGGCTGCTGGTGAGGTAATTGAAATTGTAGATGGACTTGATGATAATGTAATTGGAGAGATGGACATTGATAATAATTGGGGAAATAGTATCATCATCAAACATGGGGAGCAAATTTATAGCCAGATAAGTCATATAAAAGCAGGAACTTTTAAAGTGTATAAAGGACAATGGCTCCGCAAAGGAGAGCTAATTGCCAATGTTGGAAATTCGGGACGATCACCATATCCTCATATTCATTTCCAAATTCAGAAAACAGCATTTATTGGGTCTAAGACCATAAAATTTGCTCTTGGTCCATTTATAAAAAAGCAGGCTGATGATTTTAGTTTCTATAGCTCTTCCATTCCTAAGCTTAATGATACAGTGGAAAGTATCGCAAATAATAATGCTTTAACTCAGGCTTTTAAATTCACGCCGGGACAAAAGATTCAGTGGGAGCTAAAAGGTAAGCATAGTAAGTTCTCAAAGGAAGAATTAAAATGGAATGTAGAGGTGGATTTTAATAATCAAACCTACATTCATAGTTCTGCAACAAATAGTTTTGCATTTTTTACTATTACCAATAATGAACTTATTTTCTCTTCGTATAAAGGCTCAAAATCAGACCCTTTATATTGGTTTTACCTATCGAGTTTTAGGTTATTATTTGGCTATTATAAAGGGGTAGAAATACAAGATATTTTACCAATTTCTGATATTAGTTTTATAAGAATACTGCAAGATTTTATTGCTCCTTTCCATATATTTATTAAGCCTATTTACAATATGAAGTATATTAGTCAGAAGCAATTTCTTGACGATTCGGAAATTGAATTACAATCTGAATTTGGCAAAACAATTTTAGGAAATCATAAGCAATATATTAAAGCAACTCATCATATTAAATCTGACCATTCTACAGAATGGAAGATTGAAATTGATGGTGAGAATTATACTTTTACTAGAAATATAGGATGATAAACAAAATAATATTAAGTATTTTCTTTACTCTCACATTTGCTGTCAACATAATGGGGCAAAGCAGTTTTAAAGAGATAAATACACAAAGTTTGAAGCATTATAATACTGCCACATGGGATTCTGTAATATATTATGGCAAGGTGGCTGCAAAAAATGATATTGACTATTATTATTTAAATTACCGATTGGCAGTGGCATATTTTTATACTGCAGACTATTATACTTCTACTTATTATTTTGATAAATGCATTAATCAAAATGAATTGGCATTATCAGATTTATTTTTTATAGACTTATACTATAGGGCATTATTATATACTAAGCAATACTGCCTTACCGACAGACTTTTTACAAATACCAAAAGTGCGGACAGCTTAATAAACGTGAAGCATCGCGGAAGTTTTTATCTTAGCTATATCAATGGTAATATAATAAACCTAATAGACGAGAGTGATTTAAGAAAAGATGAAGAAAAAGTGTATTCTCAAACAGACTACCAGCAAACAATTAACACCATAGGTATAGGCGGCTATTTTATTGCTTCTAGGAATATAGAAATAGATTTTAGATACTCATACTCAGATATTGATATGATAAGTGCTGCTGAAAATAGTATGTATTTTGATATTAAGAATTATAAACTAAACCAGCATATAGTAAATCTAAAACCAAGAATTCACATCAATGCAAAATCTAGTATCGATTTCGCTTTTGGATTTCACCGAGTAGAAGGCAGCCCTTATGGATTGCACGATTCCACATTAGTTATTGAAGAGTTTAACTATAAAACCACAAACCTAATGGCAGGTTTTAGCTATAACTATCTATATAAAAACATGAGATTTGGAGCAAACTTTGTTTATTCAAATTTCTTAGAAAGAAAGAATCTTCAATTTGGAGCAAGCTTACAATGGTTTCCTAAGGGGAACTTAAATTTATATAGTATTACAGAAATATCGGCTTTCAAATCGGATAATGATATGCTAAAACCAGTCATTTACCAAAAAGTAGGTGGAAAAATATATAATAAACTATGGCTTGAAGGATCGGTAATAATTGGCAATGTACAAAACTTTACTATGCTTAGTTCAAATTACACTTTTGAAACTTCATATAAAACCAAGGCTTTGTTTGGTGGTAGACTTATCTACGTTCTTAATCCAAGCATAAACTTTTATGTTGGCCCTCAATATATTCTTAGCACTATGGAGCAATATCAAGATATTCCCGAGGAAGAAGAATCTAATGGAGGTCAGAATAGAGGAAGAGATAGAGTAAATAATTCCAATAATAACTTAATAGATTATTCACATTTTAATATTGCAGGAGGAATACAATGGAAATTTTAAAATATCTAATAATATCAGCAATTCTTTTTGCTAATACATCTGTATTTTCGCAAAATAATACAAATGCATTTGCAAAAAGCTATACGCTAGAAAGCAATGAAAAATATAGTGAGGCAGCAGCCGAATTAATAAAAATTTACGACAAAGAGTCATACGCCATAAACCTACGTTTAGGATGGCTCAATTATTTGGCGGGGCAACTACCTCAGAGCATTGAGTATTACAGTATTTGTCAGACGCTAAAGCCTCTAAGTATTGAAGCTCTTTTTGGGAAAACATACCCTGAGTCGGCATTAGGAAATTGGCAAGAAGTAATAACTATTTATAATGAAATATTAGTAATGGCGCCAAATAATTATACGGCAAATCTAAAGCTTGCTCAGATTTATCTTAATTCGGCTAAATACTCGAAAGCAGAGCCTATTTATAAGCTAATTTTAAATCAATATCCTTTTACTTACGATGTGGTAATTGGAGCTGCTTGGAATAATTATTATCTTGGCAAATTGCGCGAAGCAAAAGTTCTATTTAATAAGGCATTGCTATTATATCCCAATAACGAATCGGCCACCGAAGGTTTAAATAAAATTAAATAAGGTATGAAGTTTAAGAAATCAATAATACTATTATTTGTCTCCATCTTTATCATTGGCATTAATTATTCTTGCGAAAAACAAGAAGATAAAAGTATTGATAAAATACTTGAAGGAGAAGTTAGTTATTCGCCCAAAGAGGTTGGAAATTACTGGATTTATGACATTATTGCCATGGATAATAATGGGAATTATACATATCTAGGAATTGACAGTACATATATTATAGGAACTACTGAAATTAATGAAAACACCTATTATGAATACCGCTCAGCTTCTAACAGCAATTTCACACAATATCTTCGCGATTCGGCGGCATATCTTGTTGACGAAAAGGGAGAGCGATTTTTCTACCATAAAAATGATGCCGACACCATAGAAGATAATATTGTTATTACTTCAGGGGATACTATTAGTCATACATACAGAATAATCTATCATCTAAAGGATGATGTAAAATGTTCGGCGGGAAGTTTTCCGGCAATAGAAGCACGAAATATTAGACAATTACCATTGATAAACCGTAGTGATATTGGTTATGACTTTTATACCATTGATATTGGAATTATATTAAGAATAAGTATGCCTGATAATAATGGTAATAGAGTTGCATACAGTTTAGTAAGGTGGGGAAAAGCACAGTAAGTATTAAGCAACTGTATTTTTGTTATACTTTTGAGCTAGCAATTTATTCAAACAAAAAAAACCTCAAAAATAGGTAATAATGCATCTTTTTTATATAGAAAATCCGCAGTGGATTAATCGTAAAAGTGGACATATTCTTTTACAAGGCGAAGAGGCAAAACATGCATCTAAAGTTTTGCGCTTATCAGTATCAGACAAGGTACAGGCTACTGATGGATTAGGAAATTGGTTTGAATGCACCATTGATGATGTTCAGAAGAAGCAATGTTTATTAAAAATTGATAAGCATATTTCGGAAAAGGGAAAGCGTAATTATAAAATTCATATTGCTGTAGCTCCCACGAAAAACATAAAGCGCTTTGAGTGGTTTCTAGAGAAGGCCACAGAGATGGGCATTGATGAGATTACACCAATAATAACGAAACATTCTGAGCGCAAGGTTTTAAAACAAGAACGTAGTAATACTATAATTACTTCGGCAATGAAGCAGTCGCTAAAAGCCTATCACCCTATTTTGAACGAAGCTAAAAGCTATACTACTTTTTTAGAAAACATAAAAGAAGAAGAATTATACATTGCTCATTTGATAGACGAAACACAAAAAGACCTTAAGCAAGAATATAAAAAAGGCAAAGATGTATGCATACTTATTGGGCCTGAAGGCGATTTTAATAACGAAGAGGTAACTCTAGCTCAGAATAAAGGCTTTACTGCTGTAAAGATGGGAATTGAGCGCCTACGTACCGAAACTGCAGCAATGGTGGCTTGCAATACCATACATTTTATCAACGATTAAAAAATATAATATGCGTTTTTTTAAAATAATAATTCCAATATTTCTAATTATATTATTATCATCTGCTGATAAATCAAATATTCAAATTGCATTGGTAAAATATAATGGTGGTGGCGATTGGTATGCAAATCCAACTTCGCTTCCAAACTTAGTAAATTTCTGCAATAGCAATATTGGCACTACAATAAGTACAAGTATAGCTACGGTAGAAGTTGGCAGCAAGCAACTTATTAATTATCCGATGATACATCTTACCGGGCATGGCAATGTTGTTTTCTCGACTCAAGAGGCCGACAACCTCCGCAATTATCTTATTTCGGGAGGGTTTTTACATATTTCTGACAATTACGGAATGGATAAATTCATAAGACCACAAATGAAAAAAGTATTTCCTGATCATGAATTTGTGGAGCTTCCTTTTTCACATAAAATATATCACCAGAAGTATAATTTTAATAATGGGTTACCAAAAATTCATGAGCATGACAACGGTGCTCCCATTGGATATGGCATTATTTACGAAGGACGTTTAGTATGTTTTTATGATTACGAATGTGACCTTGGCGATGGCTGGGAAGATGCTGATGTACATAACGATTCTGCAAATAAGCGCAAGCAAGCATTACAAATGGGAGCAAATATTGTTTCTTATATATTTCTGAATTAAAAAAGAGTAAACTACAATTTCAAACTATCAATATTATTTATTCTATCAAGTATATTATTATCTTTATCAAGCAAATAAATTAACGAATACTCCTCTTTGGGGTTAATAATATCTTCGGTATTAGCATCGGCAATCATATTTACCCAATTCATTTTTTCCATTCTACAGTAATTTCGCCATTCGAGCTTATCTTTTATAAACGCAATTGCAATTATCTCTAGCGAATCATTGGAGTACTTTTCATTAACCTCCAATAATACTTTATTAAAATCATAAAACCCTTTAGTATTAGGTTTCCACAAATACACAAGCTTACGACTAGCAGTGCTCTCATTAATACTAACTCTTCCATTAGAAAGAGTATTTAATGTAATACTTGGAAACAAATTCCCTTTTGATAAGCTTATATATCTTATTTCTGCCAATTTCAAATCTTTAGAATACTGATTTACCCTTATCTTTAAAGAAATGGCGTGAGAATTATGTGGATAAGCTTTGATTAAAGAATCTGATAATGTTTTAAAAGTACTATAATCATAATCGAAATCTAAAATAGCTGCCTTTCCAAATTTTCCATAAATTCCTAGTAATGATGCTAAACTATTGTTATTTTCTAACACCATTATTTTCAAATCTTCATAGGTCTTATAATAATTTTTCTTCAATAATGAATCCGTAATAACAGCTATATTAGGATGACTTCTATGCCCTTTATACTTTCGGTATTGTGCATAAACACTATCATGATAGCTCATCCGCTGACTTATCAATTTGCCATATTTGAGCACTAATTTAGAATCTTTAGATCCCGAAATACTATAATTATGAACAATTGGCAATTCTGAAATATCTATAACAACAGTTTCCTCATCCGATAACACAAGCCTAATGCTTTCTGTTGGCGAAAACTGAAGGATATAAAGATCTGGAGACTGCATTAGTTCAATTTCGAATTCTACCATATGGTTTTCATCAACAGCTAAAGAGTCTTCCACAGTATTTGTCAATTCTCCATTATAGATAAGTAAAACACTAGAATTAAATCCTGTATCATGAAAATTAATCTGGATTTTGGCTTTAAGTATTTCTGACTCATTATAATCACTCTCACAAGAGAGCATAAATAGAATACTAAGCATTATTAAAGTTAATAATTGTTTATTCATGGTTTTATATATTATCGTTATTAAAAAATCATTATGTATTAGATAGTATTAAGTTAGCCTCAGCAAGTTCACCCAAAATCTGATAAACCTCCTCAATACTATCAGAAGTAACAAGTCGCATACGAAATGGTTTAATATTTCTATAGCCTTTAAAGTAATTTGAATAATGCTTTCTCATTTCACGAATAGATAATTGCTCACCTTTCCATAAAATTGATAAGTCGATATGTTTCTTACATATCTCTATTCTTTCTATCATATTAGGTGGAGAAAGCTCTTCTCCGGTTTTTATCAAATGTTTTATTTGCTGAAAAATCCATGGATTACCAACAGTCGCTCTACCAACCATAAGTCCATCTACACCATATTTATTCATAAAATCTACTGCTACTTTTGCTGAAGAAATATCACCATTGCCAATAATAGGAATGTGTAATCGAGGATTATTCTTAGCCTCTCCTATCAGAGTCCAATCAGCCTCTCCTTTATACATTTGCTGTCGTGTGCGCCCATGAATAGTTAGAGCTTCAACACCTATGTCTTGCAGTTGCTCAGCAAGTTCTACAATGGGTTTGCTACTTTCATCCCAACCAAGGCGGGTTTTTACGGTAACGGGTATATCCACAGCCTTCACCACAGCTTCAGTAATACGAAGCATTTGTGGAATATCTTTTAAAAGAGCGGCTCCGGCACCCTTGCCAACAACTTTCTTTACAGGGCAGCCAAAATTAATATCAATAACATCAGGATTTGCTTCCGCAGATACCTTAGCTGCCTGCACCATGCTTTCTACTGCATGGCCAAATATTTGAATACCAACAGGGCGCTCACTTTCTTCAAATTTTAGTTTCTTCAGGCTCTTCTGCGCATCGCGGATAAGCCCTTCGCTACTAATAAACTCGGTATACATCATATCCACCCCAAAAGGCTTGCAAACGGCCCTAAACGAGGGATCGGTTACATCTTCCATTGGAGCCAAAAAAAGCGGCATTTCACCTAAATCAATATCTCTTATCTTCAATGTATTTAGCTTTATTGAATATATTAAATTTGCGATTATAATTTCGCAATTAATCCTGCAAAAATAAGAATTTTATGATAGAGAAAGTAAGACAACATACCTATATGCAATTAATCATTGTGGGGATTGTTTTAATGGTGGGAACAATTGTTTTCACAGGCATAGCTGTTGGTATCTCTTCTTTAATTTGGGGAATGGCCGATGCGATGAGCGCAATGGAAGGTCAGTTTACAAATAACAATCAGATAAACAGCCTAAAATTAATTCAGATTGCTAGTCAACTTGCAATGTTTGTTATGCCACCTTTGGTTTTATGGGCAATAATGCGAAAAGACGAGCCAAACTATTTAGGGCTAACTAATGTTCCTAATGCACATCAAATATTTATAATACTAAGTTTATTTATAGTATCCATTCCATTTTTGCAATATATAATTATGCTTAATGAATCCATGTCGTTGGGCGATAGCCTTAGTGGGATTGAGGTATGGATGCGCGAGCAGCAAGACAAAAATGATTTTATTGTAGAGAAGTTTCTTCAAAATGCAAGCCCTTTATCATTAATTGCTAATCTATTAGTAATGGCTGTAATGCCTGCAATAGGTGAAGAGTTATTTTTTAGAGGTTTATTAACGAGTTGGTTCAAAAAAGTGACTTCTAATATTCATATAAATATAATTATTACTTCCATAATATTTAGTGCCATTCATTTTCAGTTTTATGGTTTTATTCCTCGTTTTCTTTTGGGAATGGCATTGGGCTATACATATTATTGGACAAAAAGTATATGGGCTCCTATCCTATTACACTTTGTAAATAATGCTGTTACCGTTTTGGTGTATTTTTATATAAATAGCAATGAGTTAACCATCGATCCACAAGAATTTGGCACTGTAGATTCTACTCCCGTAGTAATACTTTCTGCTGTATCAATTGGCGCACTAATGTATCTGCTTTCTAAAAATAAGGACAGAAGAGAAGGAAAAGAAACCACATAGACATATAAGGATGTAGGAAAAGGACTAGGAGAAGGAAAAAGGATTTTAGATTGTCGATTAACGATATTAGATTGCAGATGTATACACCAATTGAAATTCAATTAATGATT
>JAOZPM010000070.1:0-16086 GCA_029932765.1 Bacteroidales bacterium
AGTTCTTATTTCTGGAGAAAATGGTACGGGTAAAGAGTTAGTTGCTCATTGGCTACATCAGAAGAGTGAACGTGCTCATGCACCTTTTATAGAAGTAAACTGTGCAGCTATTCCTTCAGAACTAATCGAAAGCGTACTCTTTGGACATGAGAAAGGCTCTTTTACATCTGCTCATAAGCAGAAGAAAGGTGATTTTGAACTTGCTAATGGTGGAACTATTTTTTTAGATGAAATAGGCGATATGAGCCTTGCCGCTCAGGCAAAAGTACTTAGAGCTTTACAGGAAAATAAAATCACTAGGGTAGGTGGTGAAAAAGAAATTAAGGTAGAAGTAAGAGTTATTGCTGCTACCAATAAAAATCTTGCTCAAGAAATTAAGAATGGTAAATTTAGAGAGGATCTATATCATCGATTAAGTGTTATCCTAATTGAGGTTCCTTCTTTGCGTGATAGAAAAAGTGATATCCCAATCTTAACAAATTATTTTATGGAAGATGTTTCTGAAGCTAATGGCAAAACACCACTTAAGTTTGATAAAAAGGCTATGGATATGCTTAAACAGATGCCTTGGACAGGCAATATTCGTGAACTTAGAAATGTAGTAGAGAGATTATCAATACTTTGTGAAGGTTCTATAAGTATGGATGATTTGGAACGTTATGTGAAACCTCTTGGGAGTTAGGAGTGAATAAAGGAGAATAGTGCCCCGACAGGAATCGGGAGGAGATTTTAAAATAGAACTATAATTTACTTCTCCAAATAGTTATCGGGACTTTTATATTTATTCTTTACATTACCTTATCATCTTTTACAATTTCTTACTGCTTTTTACCAATCTTT
Organism: Bacteroidales bacterium; assembly: GCA_029932765.1. Lineage (GTDB taxonomy): Bacteria > Bacteroidota > Bacteroidia > Bacteroidales > UBA1556 > UBA6267. The sequence continues at coordinate 841 of JAOZPM010000070.1, forward strand.
ACAATTCATTACAATTCATTACAATTCCTTACAATTTTTTACCATCCTTTACAACCCAGAACCCTGAATTCCTAAGCCCAAACAAGGAACAAGGAACCCCAAACAATATAGTCACATTTTTATAAAAATCTAAAGCAAAAAATCAGTATTTTTGCGCTCTTGTAAAACAGAATAAAACTCCCAAACACTATGTTTGATAATTTAAGTGATAAGTTAGAAAAATCCTTTAAGCTATTAAAAGGCCAAGGAAGGATTACCGAAATAAATGTTGCAGAGACTCTTAAGGAAGTTCGCAAGGCTCTTCTTGAAGCTGATGTTAGCTATAAAGTTGCAAAAACTTTTACTCAAACGGTAAAAGAAAAAGCAATGGGCGAGAATGTGCTTACTGCTGTTTCCCCAAGCCAGTTGATGATTAAGATTGTTCATGATGAGTTAGCTGACCTTATGGGTGGCGAGCAAGAAGATCTTAATCTTGATTCTAAACCATCTGTAATATTAATTGCTGGTTTGCAGGGTTCTGGTAAAACTACTTTTTCTGCTAAACTTGCTAATTTTCTAAAGAATAAGAATTCTAAGAAACCACTATTAGTTGCATGTGATGTTTATCGCCCAGCTGCTATAAAACAGTTGATGACTCTTGGTGAGCAAATTGGGGTAGAGGTTTTTCATGAAGATGATAATAAAAATCCTGTTGAAATTGCAAATAATGCAGTTAAGCATGCTAAGAGTAATGGCTTTGATGTAGTTATTGTCGATACTGCTGGCCGTTTGGCTGTTGATGAGAAAATGATGGCAGAAATTTCTGCTGTTCATAAGAAAGTTAAGCCTAACGAAACTCTTTTTGTTGTTGATTCCATGACGGGTCAGGATGCAGTGAATACTGCTAAGGCGTTTAACGACTTACTTGATTATACAGGTGTTGTACTTACAAAGCTTGATGGTGATACTCGTGGTGGTGCTGCGCTTACTATTCGTCAGGTGGTTGATAAGCCTATTAAGTTTATAGGAATTGGTGAGAAGATGGATGCATTGGATATTTTCTATCCTTCGCGTATGGCCGACCGTATTCTTGGTATGGGTGATGTTGTTTCGCTTGTGGAAAGGGCACAGGAGCAATTTGATGTTGAGGAAAGTAGAAAATTACAAAAGAAAATTGCTAAAAATCAATTCAATTTTAATGATTTCCTAAAGCAAATTAGTCAAATTAAAAAGATGGGTAATGTTAAGGACCTTATGGGTATGATCCCTGGTATGGGAAAAGCTCTTAAAGATGTTGATATTGATGATGATGCTTTTAAAGGAATTGAGGCTATTATTAAGTCAATGACCAATGCCGAGCGTGAAAATCCAAAATTGATTAATGGTAGCCGACGACAGCGAATTGCAAAAGGTAGTGGCTCTAATATTCAAGAAGTGAATAACCTAATTAAGCAGTTTGATAGCACTCGTAAAATGATGAAAATGATGAGTGGCGCAGGAATGAAAAATTCTGCTAGAATGATGCAAAGCATGAAATCTAAAATGAATTTTTAGATAAAATTATATATGGTATAAAACAAAAAACGACTATTATTAATTTAATAGTCGTTTTTTATTTGATTACATCTCCATACTATACTTTTATAGTTGCCTGAGCCGCCAACTATCGACTGTATACTGCCTACTATTCCACTCCCCAAGAAACACTTTTTAATTTATTATTATCAAAATAGAAATCAATTCTAGCATCAAAATAACCAAGACGCTTTTCTCCCCATTCTTCAACTTCTTCTTCAAGATTGCTATAGTTATTATCTTTCATAAGATTTATCAACTCATCTTTGTTTAGCTTAAATATTTGTTTGCCAAAGAGTATTGAGTTGTGATTTTGTGTGTCGCATGCTGCAAATTTCATTTCGCTCTCTGATCCTTCAAAAAAGAGAGAGCTTTCAAGATTATCAATATATATAGCTTCTGTTTTAAAGTCGCCATCTTCTTCTATTATTTCAAATTTTGAATCAGAGTCTATTTTCTTTGAAAATTCGTATTTGGAAATACCAAATTCAATATTGCTAATGCCGTTTAGGAGATTTATTTCCATGATTATTCCTTTTAAATATTGTTAATATAATTATATTTTTATACCAATGAAAACATAGAGAAAAGTATACTTATATCTGTAATTTCATTTATAAATTAAAGTTGTATTTTAGTCCTTTATAATAAATTTATATGCTAATTATGCAATAACTACATACTTACTTTGTAATGATAAAAGTAATAAAAAAATTAGTATCAATTATTCCGAGATGTTAAAAATATATAAACTAGGTAGTTATAGGTAGTTTTCTAGTATGGTGAGTTTTCTTCTTTTTGTATAACGTGATATGTTAATCTGTCCATGAATTTAGGAGTAAATCTTGCTAAGCCTACTGCCATTATTCCTTTATAACCTATCAACATTGTGCGTCTTCTTTTTCTAATGCCTTTAACTATTCTTTTAGCAGCAGTTTCGGCACTAAGCATTCCCTTTTCATTTCTAGGGCTTTCTCCTTGTTCATTTCCATCACTCATTAGTGCATGTTCACGGATCTCACTTTTTACATATTCTGGCGCTGCAATCATAATATGTACACCAGTTTTAAGGTGCTCTATGCGTAGGGAGTCCATAAATCCATGTACTGCATATTTACTTGCACAATAGCCAGTGCGTGCAGGAAGTGGCTGCATACCCGATATTGATGTTACTGCAACGATACTTCCTTTGGTTTTAAGAATGTATGGTAGTGCGTATTTTGTGGAATATACTGTGCCCCAGTAATTAACATCCATTACTTTTTTTATAACATCAAGTTGCAAGTCAGCAAACATTGCTCGCTGCGATATGCCTGCGTTATTTATTAAGATATCAATACTCCCAAATTCATTTATTGCTTTTTCAATAAACATCTTGCAGTCTTTCTCAATGGTTACATCGGCCTCTATAGCAAGAGCTTTTACACCATATTTACTCTCTATATCTTCTGAAATAGTATCAATCAAATTCTTCCTTCTTGCTACTAATACAACATTAAAATCTTGTTGCGCTAGTTCATATGCCAAGGCTTTACCAATGCCTGACGAGGCTCCAGTTATTATACTTATTTTGTTTTTCATAATTGAATGTAAAAGTATAAAAATATTGTTTTGGTTTGATTTATTATTACTATTTTTGCATCTTGTATAGTGAAAATATTATTGTAAAAAAAAAGGACGCATAAGCCCTCATTTTATTAAAAATAGTTTAAATGTTAGTTAAATACCTTTAACTGATATAATTATTTTATTTTCATTAATTATTCGTGTAGCGTTAATTAAAAAAACTGTAATGAAAAGAATTTTTATTTTATTTTTTATTAGTTTATTGTGTTCTCAATTATCTTATAGTCAGAGTTATAATTATACTACCTCAACGGGTGATTTGGGTACTGGTTACTCTTGGATTGATTGTTCATCAGGAACAGAAATTCAGGATGCGGATTGGTTACAAAATGTTGGCTTAGGTGATAAAAAGGATGATGGATATACAGAAATTTCTTGGCCTTTTAATTTCCAATTTTATGACTCGTATTATTTTTCAGGTGATAAAATGTACTTCTGTACCAATGGTTTTATTCGTTTTGATGATGTTTCAAATGATGATGCGTCCAATACTTATAATAATGATATTAGTAGTTATTCTCCTAATCTAGGAGAAATTGTAGCTTTTGCATTGGAAGATGCGGGTTTAGAGGATAATAATTCTACTGTTCATTATTTAACTACAGGCGGTGGCTCAAGTAGAATCTTTACAATTGAAATCCAAAATCTAGAAATTAGATTTAACCAAGGTAAATATCTTGATGTACAAATTAGTTTTTACGAAACTAGCAATAAAGTTGTTATAAAAGTTGGCAGTTTTGATGTTAGTTCTTCTTATGATACATACCTAGGTATTCATAGTGGAAATTCGACATATAAAGATCAATGGGGAGAGCTACAAACAATAGGTCAAAATAAATGGATAGAATATACACCTCCAACGAAGGCAAATCCAGCAATTACTATCACTCAAGCATCAACACATTATGTATACCATTCAGATAATAATGAGATATTAAAACTTAAATTTGATATTACTGGAGGAGGAGGAGCTTTTAATCTAACTGATTTGGATGTTACAGCTCAAAATACGGCAAATTCGGATGTTGGTAATGTAAAGCTGTTTCATACTACAGAAGATGTTTTTTCAACGGATCATCAAGTTGGCTCTGACGTTACTATTTCAGGCACAAAGTATACCTTTACTGGATTGGGTTATGATATGCCTGGTGGAACGTCATATATTTGGGTTACCTATGATATTCCTGAGACAGCCACAAGTGGAAATAATGTGGATGGATATATTGCTGCCTCTGATATTTCTCTTGGTGGATCAACATATCTAGCTTCTGATGCCAATCCTACAGGAGTTAGGAATATTAACTTTTTTGAGTGGAATGGCAGCTCTAGCACTGATTGGAATACTGCTTCAAATTGGACTAATAATGCTGTACCAACAAGTACTGATAATGTTATGATACCGTCAGCTCCAAGTAATAAACCTCATATTTTAAATGCTAATAGTGGTGCATGTCTTGATATTTTAGTTGTATCAGGAGCCACATTAACATGTGATGACGGAGGAACGCTTAGTATCTCAGGAAGTTTATTCAATAAAGGTACTTTAGTAAGTGGTACTACTAATATAAACCTTATCGGTGCTGACCATGTGCTTGAAGGTACAGGGACTTGGAGTACTGCTAAGTTTGAATTGAATAACCCTTCAAAATATACTTTAGAAAACAATATTAGCTGTGCTTTGTTTGAAATTAATGATAATTCAACTCTTGTAGTTGGAGAATATTCATTGGTTTGTTCAGGTATTATTAATTCAAAATCAGGTTCCATATTATCTACATCTACAGGAAGTGTTGAGTCTGCAGGTACTGTTACACTAAGTGGAACATATACGCCAGGCACTGGTGTGTTTTATTACTCAGGAGATAATTCTCAGTCAATTTTTAATAAAACATATTATAATCTGAAAGTTAAGGTGTCTACTGGAACTAGAACATTAACTAATGTTTCAAATAATTGTAAAAGTATTGAGATTACAGGTTCTGGTACTGCTGCATTAGCTTCAAGTATTGATATTGATGATAATTTTAAGATAGGGTCAGGTTGTACACTTGATATGAATGGCAATAATATTACATTATCTGGTGAATGGGAAAATAATGGTACGTTAACTCCAGGCTCTCAAACTGTAACTATTGACGGAAGTGGTGATGCAAGTATATTGGGTAGTTCAAGTTTTTATAACTTGACTATTAATAAAAATCTTGGTGTTGCTCATGCTAGTGGTACAAATCACATTACCAATGTATTAGCTTTAACAAAGGGAGTAGTAATTACAGCTTCTGGTACATCTATTATTGTAGATGCTGGAGCAAGTATTTCTGGAGCTAGCTCAACTAGTTATATCCAGGGTGCATTACGTAAAGATGGAGGTACAGCTTTTTTGTTTCCCATAGGTGGTTTCAGAAAATATGCTCCTTGTGAAATAGGAGCACCTTCAAGTAGTGTGCAATTTGTTGCAGAGTATACTATGTCAGGGCATTCTAATAATACTTCATTCAATTCTCCTTTAACAAAAGTAAGTCTTAATGAATACTGGAATATTACACCTTCTGCTGCTGTAACAGCTGATGTGCGCTTATATTGGAAAGATGGTGCTTGGAGTGGAATTGAAAACTTGTCAGATCTGCGTTTGGCACATTATAATGGCTCTTCTTGGGATGAGCTTAGTGGTGCGACCACTAGTGGTACAACATCTGATGGGAATATACTCAAAACTGGAGTTACTTCTTTTAGTCCATTTACACTTGCTACAATTGATAATGTAAGCAATCCTCTACCTGTTAGCTTGGTTTCATTTGATGCTAAAAAAGTAGATAATACAGCTTTAATTAGCTGGCAAACGGCTTCGGAAATTAATAATGACTATTTTATCTTGCAGCGTAGTAGTAATGGAATAGATACTGAAGATATTGCTAAAATTGACGGAAATGGAAATAGTAATACACTATTATCTTATTCTTTTATTGACGAAAAACCTATATATGGAAATGTTTATTATCGACTCAAGCAAGTTGATTATGATGGTAAATATGAGGTATTTTATTGGAGGAGCTTATTCTTTGGCCACGATATAGAGATTAGTATTTACCCAAATCCTAATACAAATAATGTGATATACTTCGAAAGTTCAGAGAGTAATAATGCACAAATACAGATATACTCTGTTGGTGGTAAACTTATGATTGAAAAAAATCTTATTTTTTCTGATGGTAAGGCTACAATAACTCATGATTTGGCTAAGGGATATTATCTTATAAAGTATTTCCAAAACAATGAGCAGATAGTGCAAAAGCTGATTGTTCAGTAATATAAAAAGTTTGAGAAAGATACTACATAAACAATAAAGGCACTTATTGTCTTTAATAGTATTTTTTATAGCATTATCTGTTGTATTCTTTGTTATTGTGGTTATCTCTATGTATTTTTTGGAACGGATAGAGCAGCCGGACTCGATCATTTTGACGATAGTGTTTCTAAACTTCCCTATGTGAAGAAAGGGATCTATAAATATACAAATAATGGTATGTACTTATATGCATTTTTTATAGTATATCTCCCAGGCTTGCTTCTTTTCTCAAAAGCTGCACTGCTAATTGCTATTTATAGCCATATCTATATTTGGGTGCATTATTTCTTTACCGAATCACTCGATATGAAAGTTATATATAAGGCTCAATAGTAATATTTGTAGCATTGTCTCTTTATAGTATTAAAACTTATTTATTTCCAAAAAAAAGACTAACAAAATATGTGATTTTGCAATTGTTTTAGTTCATATTTAACCTATTTTTGCACTAATAGTAATCCAAAAATATTTTATGAGAAAAATTTACACAGTAGGAGAAGCCATTTACGATATAATTTTTTTGAATGGAAAACCCATTGATGCCAAAGTTGGTGGAGCTATGATTAATTCATCAGTTTCGCTTGGTAGATTAGGCTTGCCAATTCATTATATTGGCGATACTGCTAAGGATGCGGTGGGTGAAATTATGAGAACTTTTCTTGTTGAGAATAAAGTAAATATTGATCATTTTGCTTTTTACCCTGAAAGTAAATCACGATTGGCATTGGCTTTTATTGATGATGAAAATTCCCCAAAATACTCATTCTATAAAATTAATACTCCACAAAAAGTAAAACTTAAATTCCCAGATATTAATAAAGATGATATAATACTATTTGGTTCGTTTTATGGAATAAAGGCTGAAGTTAGGGGTGCTTTAGTGGATTTCTTACTTGAGGCAAAACGTAAGAATGCAATTATTATTTATGATCCAAATTTTAGACCAAATCATAGCTCTTTATTGAGTACTGTTTTGCCATTTATAGAGGATAATATACGTTTTGCAGATATTGTAAAAGCTTCTAATGAAGATTTTAACCTTATTTTTGGAACAGATACTTTCGATGAGGTGCATAAAAGAATAATGCCATTGAATCCATCATCTTTAATTTATACTCGTAATGAAAAAGGAATAGATTGGGCTTTTAGAGGAGAGAGAAAACATTTTAAAGTGCAGAAACTAAATCCAATTAGTGCTGTTGGCGCTGGTGATACTTTTAATGCTGGTTTAATATATTATCTATTCAAAAATAAGATTACTAAAAAGGAATTGGAGAGTATGTCGATTACTCAATGGGAAGAAATGCTTACAATTGCTGATAAATTTGCCGCAAATGTATGTATGAGTACCGATAATTATATTAGTGAAGATTTTGCTAAAGAGATAAGTGCTGATTGATCTACTGTATCTCGGGCATCTCTGCCCGAAGATGAATGAATAATAGTATAACTACGGTCAAGATGATTGTGCTATATGATCAGATTATTTAATTTTAATAAATCGAGCTTTATCCCTAAAATCATTAATGACTTCTACAGTTGAATAATTAGTCCTAAATAGCTCAGCCGTTTCATTTGCTAAATATTCATTTATTTCTAGCCAAATACTTCCGCCTTTGTTTAGATGTGATTTTGCAAATTCCTCAATAGCCTTATAAAAAATAAGGGGATTATTGTTTTCCACAAAAAGTGCTGATTCTGGCTCAAAATCTAAAACATTTTTTTGCATTATCGATTTCTCCGAATTTTGAACGTAGGGTGGATTGCTTATAATAATATCAAAATTAGGAAGAGAGTCCCTGGTTTCTTTATTTAGGAAATCTATTTGCTTAAAGGTAATTGATGCGTTATTTAATTTAGCATTTTCTTTAGCCAATAGCAATGCTTCTTTCGAAAAATCAATGCCAATTACTTTTGCATTGCATAGTTTTTGAATAGAAATCCCAATACATCCACTTCCGGTACCTATATCTAGTATTTTAAGCTTATTTGTGGGCTTGTTTTTCAAGCTTTTCTCTATAAGTAAAACTAACTCTTCAGTTTCGGGACGTGGAATTAAAGTATGTTTATTTAATTTAAGAGTTATATCTAAGAATTCTGTTTCACCAGTTATATATTGAATTGGCTCATTTGATAATAGTCGCTTTGCCCCAAAATGAATATCCAATAATTGGCTTTCACTTATTCGCTTATCAAAATTAAGACTAAGCTCGTTAAAGGGAATTTTAATATAAAAAGAAATTAGCTCACGAATAAGTTGTGATGAACTATTGTTGTCATAATTCTCATTAAGCATTGTTTGATAATGCTTTATTATATCTAATATTTTATTGCTGGCTACTTTCATTATATTTGGCAAAAGTAGTGCAAATTGTATAATTGATAAGGATTTTGTTTTGTTGAAAATAGCAAATCATATTTTTAAGTAAACACCTTTTTCAATACCTTTGTTTTTTATTATAAAACAGTAATTATCCATGTCAGAAATTGAAGATTTATACCACGAAATAAAGTCACCAAGTGAGGCGCTTTTTAAGGATAGGGGAAGTAAGTTTATAGCTAAGGCATATCCTGTTTTTAGTGAGAATGAGGTTAAGGAAGTGCTTGATAATCTGCGCAAAGAATATTATGACGCCCGCCACCATTGCTATTCTTATATACTTGGTGCCGACAAGAAGAAATTCCGTATTAATGATGATGGGGAACCTTCGGGCAGTGCCGGTAAACCTATTCACGGACAGTTACTATCGCATGACCTTACTAATATTTTGGTAGTGGTTATTCGTTATTTTGGAGGAACAAAATTAGGAATTCCAGGTTTAATAAATGCTTATAGAACAGCTACTAAAGAGGCAATTGCAAATACCAAAATACTCTCTAAAACTGTGAACGATATTTATAGCATCGATTTTGAATATCCTATGATGCAGACTGTTATGAGATTTGTAAAGAACGAAAATGTGAAACAATTGCTGACAAAATTTGAGATTAGTTGCTATATAGAAATATCTGTCCGTAAAAATGATTCCGAAATGATTTTCGATAAGTTGAAAGCAATTTATGGGCTCAAAACCAAATTTCTAAGAGAAGAATAAGCTAATAAACACTAAATATCTAATGCCAAGCATATCAATACGTAACGCAAAAGAAAATAACCTTAAGAATGTTAATGTAGATATTCCTAAGGGGAAAATAACGGTAATTACTGGAGTTAGTGGCTCAGGTAAAAGTAGCCTAGCTTATGATGTTATTTTCAAACAGGCACAGCGTCTTTTTGTAGAGTCTATGAGTAATGAATCTAGGCGTTTGCTAAAATCTTTTGCTCAGGTTGATGTGGATAGTATTACAGGTTTATCTCCTGTAGTGGCAGTAAATCAAAAAACAAACTCCTTTAGTTCCAATTCTACCGTGGGTACTTTGAGTGGTATTTACGATTATTTGCGCCTATTGATGGCTAGGTTTGCAAAATCGGAAATAGATATTGCACCTTTAAAACAGCAACGTAGATTATTTTCTTTTAATACTCCTTATGGGGCTTGTGCAAGTTGTAGGGGTATTGGTATGCAGGAGTTTATAGATGCTAGTTTAATCATAAAAGATGAGAATCTTAGCCTTCGCGAAGGTGCTTTAAAGATAACCTTGCCGAGTGGCTATACAGTTTATTCGCAGGTAACCATTGATGTATTGAATCAGGTATGCGAAGTTGAGGGTTTTAATGTAGATATTCCATGGAAAGAGCTTACTGATGCTAATAGAGAGATTATATTATATGGAAGTGATAAAATAAAAATTCCTTTTGGAAAACATAGCTTAGAATCAAGAATGAAATGGAGTGGTATTACTGCCAAGCCTCGGGAGGAAGGCTATTATCGTGGTATTATTCCTATTATGGAGGAGATTCTTAAGCGTGATAGAAATACAAATATTCTACGTTTTGTAAGCTCGCAAAGATGCATAATTTGTGGTGGCTCAAGATTAAAGAAAGAAGCTTTAAGCTTTTCATTCCAGGGGCGTAATATGGCTGATTTTTCGAGAATGGATATTAAAGAAATTTATAATTTTTTCTTAAAAACAATTGCTGTTGACTCTAAACCTTTGGCATTTGAAAAGCTTAGAAAACAAGTTATTTCTCAAAGTAAAGTGTTAATTGATTTGGGTTTGGGATATTTAGAAATTCATAGAAAAGCATCTAGCCTATCTTCTGGCGAATTGCAGCGTATAAGGATGGCAAATATGTCTCAATCCGAACTTTCGGGTTTGTTGTACATATTTGATGAGCCCTCGGTAGGTTTGCATGCTGCCGATCAGAAACCATTAATTGAATTGATGCAAGGGCTTAAAACTAAGGGCAACACAATTTTATTGATAGAGCATGAAGCTGCAATGATTCAATCTGCCGATCATATTATAGAAATCGGACCCTTGGCAGGGCAATATGGTGGAGAGGTGATTTTTCAGGGGAGTTTTGATAAGTTTATAAGCTCTAAAATAGAGAATAGTCTTACTAAAAAATATTTATTTAATGCAAATAGGCAAATAGTAAAATTTGATAAACTTAATTCTAATTCTAATTTTATAGAGATTATTAATGCTGATATTAATAATCTAAAATCAGTTAGTGTAAAATTTAAATTGAATGCTCTAAATGTGGTTTGTGGTGTTTCTGGTAGCGGAAAATCATCTTTGGTAATGGACACCTTAGTAGCAGATTTTAAGAGAAATACTAAATTATATATTGGTATTAATTCCAAATTGCCGCATAAAATAATCACTATCGATCAAAAAGCTATTGGGCGTACACCTCGCTCTAATCCTGCTACTTATACTAAGGTTTTTGATAAAATCCGTATATTATTTGCTAGATTGCCAGAGGCTAAAGCCATGAGATTAAAGAGTTCGCATTTCTCATTTAATACAGTTGGTGGTAGGTGCGAAGCCTGCGAAGGTGCAGGTTATAAAACAATAGGGATGCATTTTATTGGTAATGTAGAAATTAAATGCGATGTATGTAATGGTAAGCGATTTCAAGATAATGTTTTGGCTATAAAATATAATGGCAAAAATATAAAGCAAGTGCTAGATTTAAGAATAGAAGATGCGGTTGTTTTTTTTGAAGGACAAAAACAGATTTATAATATGCTCAAAGGCATGCATGATTTAGGACTTGGTTATATTACCTTGGGACAGCGTGCAACAAGCCTGTCGGGAGGAGAGGCTCAACGAGTAAAGCTGGCGTCAGAAATGATAAAAGATACGAAGCAGCACGCCTTATATATACTTGATGAACCAAGTACGGGCTTGCATTCTTACGATGTAGAAATATTATTGAAATCGGTATATAAACTTATTAAAAATGGGCATACGGTAATTATTATTGAGCATCATGAAGATATTATAAAAAGTGCACAGCATATTATAGAATTGGGAAAAGGGAGTGGTAAATATGGTGGCGAAAAAATTTATGAGGGTAATTTGGATGGACTGCTTGCTACAGATAGCCTTACGTCTAAAGTATTGAATGGAGAGTTGATAGGGAGTAATATTGCCCTGAATAAAAATAATAGAGATTCAAATATTAATTTTTATGGTGTAACTACCAATAATCTCAAAAATATTGATATTAGCATTCCAAGAAATAAGTTTAATATCTTTACAGGTATTTCTGGTAGTGGAAAATCATCAATGGCTTTTGATACTATATTTAAGACTGGTCGGGATGCTTACCTAGAAACTTTCCCTATGTATTTACGCTCTCGTTTGGATCATAATTCTGAGGCTAAATACGATTCTTTTTCTGGGCTTACTGCTTGTATAAGTATTGAGCATAAAAAGAGTAGGGCTACATTGCGTTCTACCCTCAGCACTTATACGGGTATTTATGATTTGTACCGCTTATTATACTCTCGTATTTCTGTAAATGCCAATAAAGAATTCTGTAGTTGTGAGTCAGGATTATTTTCTTTTAATAGGCAGGAGGGAGCTTGTGTACAATGCAATGGATTAGGCGAAATAACCATGCCCGATGCTAGTGTTTTTATCGATAAGCCTAAACTTGGAATTCTAAATGGAGCTATATTTGAGAATAAAATTGCTAAATTCTATGTTGATAAAAATGGTCAGTATTATTGGACTTTAAAGGCACTTTGTAATAAAATTAACATAGATATTGATGAGCCGTGGGATAGTCTCTCGCAGTATGAAAAGAATATTGTTTTGTTTGGAGATAATACTCATTTACTGAATGTAGAATGGAAATATGAACGAAAAGGAAATTCTGGTTCTCATAAGTTTGATGGATATTGGGCAGGGCTTTCAAATTTGATTCTTGATGAGTATAATCGTAAGAAAAATGACAAAAGAGCTGATGGCTTTGTTCCAATAATGAAGCAACAGTTGTGTAATTCTTGCGATGGTAAAAGGATGAATCCATTAATATTGTCATATAAAATACGTGGTCTTAATATATCTCAATTATCAAATATAGGTATTAATGAAACGAAGGTGCTTTTGCTTAAATGGAAAAGTAGTTTTGAAGATAATATGCTGGCTATTTCTAGGGATATTCTTAATGAGCTAATAACAAAATTAGAAGTATTAATAGATTTAGACTTGGGATATTTGCAGTTAAATAGAAATCTGAATAGCCTTTCGGGTGGAGAAATGCAGCGGGTGAGTTTGGCAAGTAGCCTCGGCGCTGGCATGACGGATGTTACATATATTTTTGATGAGCCAAGCCGAGCATTGCATCCAAAAAATAGGCTACGAATTATTGAAAAAATAAAGCAATTATGTGAAAATGGTAATACAGTTATTGCTGTAGAGCATAGCCCTGAATTTATTTCTGCTGCTGACAATATATTTGAGTTTGGCCCCAATGCAGGGCTTAATGGCGGAAATATTGTGAAATTGAGTAATGGGGAAACTAATAATAAACCTATTGTTATTTCGCGAAAAAAGAAAATAATAGATTCTTATGATTTGCTTATAAAATCAGCTTTTGCTAATAATCTAAAAAATATTGACATCTTAATTCCTATAAATGCTATTGTTGGTATTCATGGTGTTTCTGGTAGTGGTAAATCTTCACTTATTAGAGATGTTATTTATAAGTCGTATTTGGCACAGAAACCTACAAACTGTAAATCAATTGATGGTTTAGATAGTTTTGTAAGTTGCAATTATATTACTTCCGAGTTTGCAGACAGTACATCAAATCAGAGTGTGGGTTCTTTTCTTAAAATCATTGACGGTATTCGTAGGCTATTTGCTAAGTCAGAAAAAGCAATAATTGATAAACGTAAGGTGAATTATTTTTCAAATAGTGGAGTAGGGAAATGTAATAATTGCAACGGAAATGGAGAGATTAATATTCGCATGGATTTTATTAGCGATGTGGATGAATTATGCCCCGAATGTGGTGGTAGTGGATATAAAGCTGAGGTTCTAAAGTATTATTTTAAAGAAAAAAATATTTCTGAAATTCTGAATTATACAGTAGAAAAGGCTTATGCTTTTTTTATGGATAATGAGCAAATATCTGATAAACTAAAAATGCTAATGGATCTAGGATTAGGATATTTACCATTATCACAAAAGCTTAAAAAATTATCATTGGGCGAAATTCAACGATTAAAACTTTCCTTTAATATTATGTATTATAGTAAAGATAAATCTATATTTCTTTTGGATGAGCCAAGCAAGGGATTAAGTGATAAAGATATACAATATCTATTTAATATTCTGGATAAGTTACTATTGCAAGGTCATAGCATTATTATGGTTGAGCATAATACTTTGGTATTAGATAACTGTGATTATAAAATTGAACTTGGTCCTGGTGCTGGAGCCAATGGAGGAGAACTTGTGTAGACTTATTATTTATAATAATCGATAATTTTTAATTTAAAAGCAATTATAAAACCAAATGGAACTTTAATTAATTTTGTAAGTAATATGCATCAGTTAAATTTGCCAACTTTTAATTTGAAGACCCGAAGCAATAATAAGGGTAAAACGGAAATTTTTGATACCATTCGTAAGAAATGGCTCATACTTACTCCTGAGGAATGGGTGCGCCAGAATTTCGCACATTTTCTTATAGAGAATAAAGGTTTTCCGGCCTCATTAATGGCAATAGAAAAAGGTTTGAAAGTAAATGGGTTGCCTAAGCGCACCGATATTGTGCAGTATAATAAGCAAGGAGAGCCTATTGTTATTATTGAATGTAAAGCTCCGAAAATAAAAATTACCGAAGATACATTTGCTCAAGCTGCTATGTATAATCTTAAAATGAAGGTAGATTATTTGATTATGACAAATGGTTTGACTCATTATTGTTGTAAAATTGATAATGAAAGCCATAAAATGGAATACCTAAAAGAAGTGCCAAAATATGAAGAATTATAGCTTTTATCTTAAAACTTATTTATGCAACAATTAGGAATCCTTAAAAAGATGCTTCCGGGGCTTTTGCCAATCTTTATTTTTATTATCGCTGACGAAATTTGGGGAACCGAAATAGGGCTTATTGTTGCTGTTGTGATTGGTGTTTTGCAAATGCTATACTTTGCTATAAAAGAGCGCCGTTTGGAGAAATTTGTACTTTTCGATACTTTGCTAATCGTTGGTATGGGTGGAGTCTCCATAGTATTGCATAATGATGTATTTTTTAAATTAAAACCAGCTATTATAGAACTTATAATGATAGCTTTCCTTGCGTT